>CARBKU010000007.1:0-9604 GCA_948946035.1 uncultured Clostridia bacterium | reverse complement strand
TTAAATTTATTTTCTAAGTCTACAAAAGTTATTCCCTTCCCTAAATTTGAAGGAATTACATTTTCTAGTGAATCTCTAAATTCTTTTCTAAAATTATCAAAAGTACTTTTAGTACTTTTGGTTCTACCAATAACAACAGAAGAAAGTTCAGAAGCTAAGTTTTTAAAAGTAATATAAAATGCTGTATGAATGTCTTCATCATTTTGCTCTTTTTCGGTATGTTCGATATATTCATCAACTGTATTCAGAACTTCTGTTTCAATTAAATGCCTTTCTAACTCAAACTCTTTAATGTTTTTTTCTTCTTTTATAAAATTTAAAAATTCATTAGGATATTTTTTGGCTATAATGATTTTTAATTTTTCTCTTTTTTAGATATAGTAGAATTTTTAGAATCTTTTATATATGTTAAAAATACATCTTTCATGTATTCTTCAAAATTATGAAGAACTTGTCCTGTAACAGGAAAAGTTAATAAATGAGCAATATCTTCTGAAAAATTTGTTTCTAATTGTTTTTTTAGTTTTTCTTGCATAGCAAGAGATATTTGTCTGTCATCTTTTATTGTTACTAAAAGTTCATATAAATCAAATAGTGATGAAGATTGGAATTTATCTATACATATTTCATCATAAGAAGGTAAAACTACAACAGTATTTAGAAAGTTTTGAAATTCATCTCTATTTTTTAATTTATAAGACATAAAATCACCTCATTTTTATTATACCATATATTTACGTAAAATGAAATAAATTGTAAAATTATTGTAAAAAATACATAATCATGATAAAATTTATAAAATAATAGAAAAGGAGTTACATTAATGAAAAAAAAAATAGAGCTATTAGCACCAGCAGGTTCATATGAAAAAGCAAAAACTGCATTTCAATATGGAGCAGATGCTGTATACTGTGGAACATCATCATTGTCTCTAAGGACAAGAGCAGACATGGACAATAATGATTTAATTAGAACAATAGAATATGCACATAATATAGGTAAAAAAGTTCATGTTACACTAAATATATTTGCATGGGATGAAAAATATGAAGAAATAATAGAAATGGCAAAAATATTAAACGAAGTAAAGCCAGATGCAATAATAGCAGCAGATGGAGGAGTAATAGAAACATTAAAACAATATGCTCCAAATGTACCAATACATGTAAGTACACAAGCAAACATAGTAAGCCTTCAAGACTGTCTTTTTTGGCATAAAATAGGAGCTAAAAGAGTAATAATGGCAAGAGAAATGAATAAAAAACAACTAAAATACATCATGGAAAATAAACCAGAAGATTTAGAAATAGAGATGTTTGGACATGGTTCAATATGTTTTGCATTTTCAGGAAGATGCTTTTTAAGTGACTTCTTATGTGGAAGAAGTGCAAACTTAGGAGATTGCTCACAAAGTTGCAGATGGTCATATAACTTATATGCAGAAGAAAAAAATAATCCAGGACAATATATGCCAATAGAAATAAATGAGCATGGGACAAGCATATTTTCGTCAAAAGACTTATGTTTGATAAAAGAAATTCCAGAAATTATTGAAATGGGATTAGATAGCTTAAAAATAGAAGGAAGACTAAAAACAGAATATTATATAGCAAGTGTTGTAAATGTATATAGAAATGCAATTGATGATTATATTAAAAATCCAGAAAATTATGATGCAACTAAATATTTAAAAGAAATAGAAAAAGTAAAAACAAGAGAATTTACTACATTTTACTTTAATGATAGAAATAATAGAGATATTCAAGATTATAGTGGAAGGCAATATAATGATAATTATGAATTTGGTGGAAAAGTTGTAGAATATGGTGAGGGAATGTCAATAATAGAAATTAAAAATAAATTACAAGTAGGAGATAAACTAGAAATAATAGTACCATATCAGCTAGAACCAGTAGTGTTTACAATAGAAAAACTTTTGGATGATGAAACAAATGAAGAAATTGAAACAGTTAGTCCAGGAGTAAAAGGGCAAAAAGTTAAAATGAATTTGCCTATAAAATGTGAAAAAGATTGGATTTTAAGAAGAAAAAAATAAAGTTGGCACTAATTCTAAGTTAAAACAGCAATAACTAAAACAGTCTTTTTGTTACTCTTTTGGGTTAATTGGTAAAAAATAAATAAATTATAAAATTTGAAAAAAGCGCATTGAAAGTAATTGAGTTAGAAATTATTAAATTGTTTTATGGAAAGAGTTCGTGCTTGACACGGAAGGGTGCCATAAAACAATTTTAGAATCTCTACGATAATTAGCTTGAACGAGCATTTTTGATAATTTTATAATTTTTTATTTTATTGTCATAAAAAAATAAGAGTAACAAAAAGACTGTTTTAGTTATTGCTGTTTTAACTTAGAATTAGTGGCAACTTTTTGCACTTAATAAATTAAATATAGCAAATCCAAAAATAACACAAAGTGCAAAAATAACACATTCAATTCCAAAAGTCATTTCAGGAATTAAAACTAGAATAGAGCCAAGAGTAAAACCAATAATACTATAAAAAGTCTGAGCATAAAAATGATTAAGTAAAAATCTAGTAAGTTTCATAAAAATAACTCCACCAATAATAAGTCCTATTGCTAAAGGAACCAAAATTGGCAAATAAACTGATGATACAGAAGACAAATAAATAGGGTATACACCTAATAACATTAAAATAATAGTATTACTTACACCAGGTATAACTACACCAATTGACATAAAAAATCCTGATAATATTAAATAAAAAATACTCACATTATTAGAACTTTCAATATGAAAATTTTTTTCTAAATATACAGAAAAAAGTCCTAAACAAAATGCAAATAAAGTATATAGAATGTAATGAAATTTAAATTCTTTTTTATGATTAACATCTTTTACTAAAGAAGGAATGCTAGCACAAATAAGACCAATAAAAAGAGCCTTTGTTTGAATAGGAAAAGCGTAAAGAAAATAGTTAATAAGATTACTAAAAATTAGAATTCCTATTGCAGCTCCTAAAGCTAAGGGAAAAAGAAATTTCAAATTTTCTTTTGGAGATTTAAAGAAATCCAATATACTATTTAATAGTTTTTCATATATACCAAAAATTACACAAAATACACCACTACTAATTCCTGGTAAAATAGCACCAGAACCTATACAAATTCCTTTAAAAATATTTAAAAACATACAATATTCCTCCATACTTTTTCTTATTATATGCAGGAATAATAAAAATAGACTAGTAAAAATATTTATATGGTCAGGCACATTTCATTTTTTAATACATATAATTTCGATATATATATAAATGGAGGTGCAGTTATGTTTGTAGCACTTTGTGCAACTGGAATTTTAGGATTTATAGAGTTCTTAAAATCAGCAGTATTTGTTGTACGGATATATTCAAGGAAGTAATTTATTTCCAGAACCATTATCAGCAGAAGAAGAAAGGAAATGTTTAGAACAAATGTCAAAAGGAGATGATGAGGCTAGAAATATTTTAATAGAGAGGAACTTAAGATTAGTGGCTCATGTTGCTAAAAAATATAGTACAGCTAAGGTTGAACAGGAAGATTTAATTTCAATAGGAACTATAGGTTTGATTAAAGGAATTAATAGTTTTAAAGTGGAAAAGGGGGCAAGACTTTCGACATATGTTTCAAGATGTATTGATAATGAAATTTTAATGCATTTAAGGGCTACTAAGAAATTGGGGGCAGAAGTATATTTAAATGAACCAATACGGAAAAGATAAAGATGATAATGTAGTAACTTTACAAGAAGTATTAGAAAATAATGAGAGAAATATTGAAGATGAAGTTGATGTTAAAATGAAAGTAAAACTTTTATATGAGAAAATGAAAGATACTTTAAAAGACAGAGAAAAGAATATTTTAGAATTGCGTTTTGGTTTAGGTGGCTATAAACCTAAGACACAAAATGAAATTGCAGATATGATGGGAATTTCGCGTTCTTATGTATAGGAACGTTTTTATGACTAAAATTATTTTTGATTTAAATTTTATTTTTATAAATTTTTATAATTTGCTTAAATAGTTTTGCTACTATGAAAAATATGTAAAATTATGACTTGTCCGAGTATTATTATCCACTTCATAAATAATGGAATAGTTGTCTACAGGCATTCTTCTTATATTTTTTGTTTTATCATCAAAATCTTGAATTTTCACATATTTTTCAGGTGAATAACTTAAATTTAATATTGATTTTAAAAGTTTCTTTACTACATTATTTGCAGTATTTTTTTCTTGTAAATAATATTCAATATAAAAATGAATATTTTCTAAATCTTTGTTAGCATTTGGAGACCAAGTAATTTTATATTTTTTCATCAAAATGATATTTCGCCTCCATTTCTGCTACAACCTCTTCCATTGGAATTCCTTTTCCTTCTTCAATTTCTTTAAGAACTTCATTGATTTTCTTAAAAATATCTTTTTTAAATTCTTCAAAACTTTCATAATGTTTGTCAAAATGTTCTAATACTAATCTTTCAATTCTATCTTCTTTTGTTTCTTCAACATCTTTTTTTAATTTTTCATATGCTTCATCACTTAAAACAACTAAGTCATTTGTTCCATTTCTAGTGATATACATTGGTTCTTTTGTTTCGTGGCAAATTTTAGAAATTTCATTATAATTATTTCTTAAATCTGCACATTGTCTGATTAATGCCATTTTAGCACCTCCTTGTTTATTATGCACAAATTATATTAAAATTATGATATGTTTGCAAGAAAAATTTTTTAAAGTTCTATTTTTCTTGCAAACTCTTAAATTTGAAATAAATATATATTTTTTTATTTTTATCTATTTCAATTCTATCAACTAAATCACATAAAATTTCTCTATTAATTTGTTTTAAATTTTGAAATTTAGTAACTATATTTTTTACTAATTCATCTTCATTTACAATATTTTTTTCAATATGTAGTTTCATTTCTTCAATTTTATTTTGTAATTTTTCTTTTTCTTGTTTTTTTCTTTTGTAAATTCTAATAAAGTCATCTTCAGTAATAATACCTGAAAGTTTATCATCATAAATGTTGTCTATTTCTAAAGAGATTTTACTAATTTTTGTTTCATACTCTTGTATCTCTTTTTCAAGAGATATACTTTTTTTCCTTTCTTCTATTTTTGTTTTTGCTAATTTTGTCAAAGTATCTTTGTTAAAAAAACTGTTTAAAATTGAGATAATCTTATTATTTACAACTTTTTCTACAGTATCCATTCTAATATTATGAGAAGTACAAAGTCCAAGTCTGGCATTGGCTGTATAGGTGCTACATCTAAAATAATATACCTTACCTTCTACAAGCTTTCTAGGTGAACAACCAACTTTTTTTCCACATTCATGACAATGTACAAAGCCTTTTAAAAGATAATCATGTGTTTTAACTCTAGTTTTTTTTCTTTTTTCTACCATTTCTCTTACTTTATAAAAAGTTTCTTTGTCAATAATAGGCTCATGTGTATTTTTAACAATTTTCCATTGTTCTTTTGGTAATCTAATATTAATTTTTGATTTGTAGTTTATTTTTTTCATTCTGCCTTGTACCATATTTCCGATATAGACTTCATTTAAAAGTATTTCACGAATTCTTGTATCTGCCCAATTAGTAGCTACCTTTGTTATTTTGTGTCCTTTAGAGATAGCATATTGTGAAGGTGTAGGAATTTTGTCTATGCTCAAGTCTTGTGCTATAGCTCGACATGTTTTTCCACTTTTGGCTTCATTGAATATTCGTTTTAATATAGGTTTTACTTCTTCATCTATAACTATTTTGTTGCTAGTTTCTTTACTGCATTTGTAACCATATGGTGCTTTTCCTCCTATGAATAAGCCTAATTCTTGCTTGTTGTGTTTTACACTCTTTATTTTAGATGATATATCTTTTGCATACATATCATTTAGTATTGCCTTAAAAGGGGTTATATCATTGTTTGTATTTTCTATTCCAGTATCAACATTATCTAGTATAGATATATATCTTACTCTATTTTCTGGGAAATATTTTTCAAGATAGAAACCTGTTTGTATATAATCACGTCCAAGTCTTGACAAATCTTTTGTGATGACCATATTTATTTTTTTACTTTCAATATCTTCTAGCATTTTTTTGAATGATGGTCTATCAAATGTTGTCCCGACTTATGCCATCATCTACATATTCATCTACAATTGTTAATTTTTGACTGTTTGCAAACCTTGTAAGTAAACTTCTTTGGTTAGTAATACTTTCTGATTCGCCAGGTTTCATGTCTTCTTTTGATAATCTGATATATAATGCTACTTTATAGTCTAGTGGATTTGAAATTTTTAAGTTATTAAACATACCTTATTTTTTCCATAAATTTATTATATAATACTTAAAATACTGATGAGGGTCTATGTCTTAAATTCCTTATTTAATTCATTTTCGATAAATTCTGTATAGATTTTAAGTATAATATTTTCTATATTATTTTCAGTTTCATTATATATACAAATTAAATTGTTATTTTTCATACAAATTCCCCCTTTTTAATGTATATGATGTATATACAATTTTATTGATATATATAATTTTTTTATTTAAGTTTCGGTTTTCTTGCAATTGATAAAAAAACCGAAACTTAAAAATTTCTTTATGAATGACAAATACATTTTTCCGTGATATAATGCTTAAAAATAAATAGTAAATTTGTGTGTAAGGGGAGGTTATGAAAATTTTATTAAGATATTAAATGATAATGGCTTTTCTGTTATTAGTTCAGATTTGAGAGGTCATGGTATAAATTGTAAGGATTTAGGATTTTTTAAAGAAAAAGATGGCTATAAAGAATTGCTTTCTGATCAAAGACTTATTACTCAATATATAAAAGAGGAGTTTAAAAATATTCCTGTCTATATTTTTGCTCATTCTTTTGGAACAATTATATCTCGTGTACTTCTTCAAAATGATTCTAAAGAATATCAAAAAGTAGTACTTTCAGGCTATCCAAATTATCAAGTTGGAGCATATTTAGGTATAATTGTTTCAAATAGTATTAAAATGATTCGTGGTCCAAAATATAAATCAAAGTTGCTTTCTTCACTTAGTATTGATAGTTTTAATAAAAGTATTGAAAATCCTAAAACAGATTGCGATTGGGTTTGTCGTAATGAAGAAATAGTAAAAAAATATATAGAAGACCCATACTGTGGTATTGGGTTTACTTGTTCTGCATTTAATGATTTATATCATCTTGTTATAATGATGCATAAAGCAAAATTATATAATAATATTAATAAAGATATGAAACTTTTACTGCTAAGAGGTCTTGAAGATCCTTGTACTGGGTTTGATAGAGGTGCTAAAGATTCATTTGAAATACTTGAAAAAGCAGGATTCAAAGATATTAAGTGTATTACATATCAAAAAATGAGACATGAAATATTGGCAGAAAAAGATAATGATAAAGTTTATAAAGATGTTATTGAATTTTTTTCTTAAATCTAAAGTTAGTATCTGTTGATAAAATTATACCCAATGGAAATATATTATTTTTTCCATTGGGTACATTTTATTCTAAAATATCAATTTTGTGTTTTATAAAAATGTTTATAATGTCTATGATATTTCTATTCCAGCACTTGCATATCCAACTACTGTATTTATTAAAGAAAGACCACTAGCTTGAGCAGAATATACCATTAATAAACGAGAACCAGCAGTAACAGGAATTGATAAGCCTGTTGTTATTCCACTACTAATAGTACCAATAGATATTGTTCCAGAAAGTGCAGGAGAAAGATTTACAATAGCTCCTGGTATCGGAGTAAATACGTTATTAGGTGTATTTGATACATATAATTGGGCTCTAATTGTAATGGTAGAACCAAGAAGCGATAAAGCAGCTGTAGTACTAAAATAAGCACTTAAAGATGTGATTGTTCCTGCTCTAGGCATTGAAAAAGCAAAGTTAGACAAAGTTCCAGATGGGTTAGTAAGGTCAATGCTAGAACCTAAAACTGTAAGTCCAGGAGCAGAAGAACCAAAGCCTATAAATGCAGGTATACCAGCTAAACCAGCAGCGATAGTTGTAAGTGATATTGGTATTCCTGATGATAAAGGTATGATACTAGTACTTCCACTTGCACCAGTAGCACCAGTAGCGCCAGTAACTCCTGTAGGTCCTGTAGCACCAGTTATTCCAGTAGGACCTGTAGGGCCAATATCTCCAGTAGCACCTGTACTACCAGTAGCACCATCTAAACCAGTAGGTCCAGTAGGACCAGTGGCTCCTGTTTCGCCAGTTGCACCAGTTGAACCAGTAGCGCCTGTAACTCCTATAGGATTGCAACAACAATCGTCATTATTACAATTGCCATTAGAACTATAATAATCTTGATTATTAGTATTATCACTTTCATCTTTTATTAAAGTTTTTAAAAAAATTCATTCATATACCTCCCTTGTATAAAGTAAGCGAAAACTTACTCTATATAGTATATGTTTTCATTTTTTATTGGTTAATAGCTTCTTTATTTTGAAAATAGTTTTTATTATATAAAAAAGCTTTGCTAGTAGGTTTCAATTCACCTGCCTTATTATTGTAAAAAATTGCTTTTTTAGTATTACCAATTTTATCATAACACACACAAAGTTGAATATATGGAATATATCCGAAATAATCTACATTATGAAATCCACCATTTTTCATATCTGGATTATTTGAAATAGCTAATTCATACCAGAAAATGCAATTTCTATATTGTTATTTTCTAAAAAATGATTACCTAATTTACAACATATTTCTGGTCGGGGTTTATCAAATTCAAAACTTCTAAGTAATGCTAATAAAGCATTAGTATTATCATTTATTTTTAGATAGCATTCTGACAAATCAATACAAGCACTAATACAATTTTCAACCCAACCTTGTTTTGAATTCAAAAATTTATTGAAGTTATCAATTGCTTTTTGATATTGCCCACTGTAATACAACTCTCTGGAATAATAAAACTGTTGTCTTGAATCAAGTTCTAATCCTTGATTAATCATTTTATTAAATATTCTTAAATTTCTAGATTTATCACTAGGATGTAATTTTTTATGTGAAATTGCAATGTCAGAATATATAATATTTCCACTAGGAGAAATTACTTCATGAATTGGACTTATCCATTGATAATTCTTCTTACGAGACATTAATCTTTCTCGATAATAAGTAAGTGTTGGGTTACTATATTCGTCAAATGCAACATTATATTTCATCATTATCATGTCAACTGATGTATCTAAATCATTTTTTAATTGTTTTAATTTAATAATATCATTTTCAAAAATAATATCATCTGCATCTAACCACATAATATAATCTTTATTAGCTTTTGAAAAAGCATAATTTATAGCTTTTGAAAAATCATCTACCCAATTAAAATGATATATTTGATTGGTATATTTTTTTACAATTTCTATTGTAGAGTCAGTTGAACCTGTATCTACTATTATTATTTCATCAACAATATCTTTTACACATTCTAAGCAACGTCCAATGACATCTTCTTCATTTTTAACAATCATACATAAACTAATACTAATCATACAATATCTCCTTTTATGTCATAGTAT
>CARBKU010000006.1 GCA_948946035.1 uncultured Clostridia bacterium | reverse complement strand
TTTTTGACTATATTTTTTTATTAATTTTAAGTATTTTTCCTTTTGTTGATTTTTTTCAAAAATAAATTCTCTATTAATACCTTGTACCATATTGTGAGTAAAACCTTCTCCTATTATTTTTCTTGATTTTCTAGGCATATTACCTCCTTTTAATTTTTTATATTATATAATAAACTAATATATTATTTAATACTTTAAAGTCTCTTTCTTCTGTATATTTATAAATATTATTCCAATTAGTCATTAGCTTTAACTATATTTGAATACTTACATAGTATTAATAACATATTAGTTGATATTTTAAATAAGTATATTTATAATAACTGTCTACTAAATTTCGACATTTTTTTACAAAAAATTGAGACAAATTAAGACTGTCCCAATTGTCTCAATTTATATTCTAATCCAGTATTTCTTTTTTTGTCATCTATGTTTTTAATCATATATTGTACTACATTTTCATATCCTATTATAATTAATAGTTTTTTTGCTCTAGTTATTCCTGTATATAGTAAGTTCCTTGTCATTAGCATTGGTGCAGATGGTGGTATTGCCATAATTACTACATCAAATTCACTTCCGCTGTGCTTTATGTATTGTAATGCTATAACTATGCTCTATTTGGTCTAAATCTTGAAAGTCATATAATGCTATTTTTTCATCATCAAATTTTATTTCTACTTGTTTATTTCTTTCGTCTATTCTTTCTATGGTTCCTATTTCTCCATTAAATACTCCTTGTCCTAATTCTTTACTTCCATAGTTGTCTTTTTGCCAATCCATATCATAATTATTTTTTATTTGCATTACTCTATCATGTATTCTGAATATTGCTCCTATACTAGCTTTTTCTGGTAAATTTGTTTTGTTTGGATTTAAGTTTTCTTGCAATATTTTATTTAGTTCTCTTGTTCCAACAATTCCTTTTTTTGTTGGTGTTAGTACTTGTATATTTCGAAAAAAGTCATAATTCCCAAATTTTTTTAGTCTTCCTGTACATAATGAAATTATTTCTGATACTATTTTTTGTTGTGAGTTTTCTTTTATAAAGAAAAAATCTTCTTGAATTTCTTCTGTTGAATCTTTTTCTTTTTTTAAGAAGTATTCTCCATTATTTACTTTATGAGCATTTAAGACAATTTTACTTTTAGCTGCTTGTCTAAAAATTTTGTCCAAATGTATAGTGGTAATTACTTCTGAATGTATTAAATCTTTTAGAACAGTTCCTGGTCCTACAGATGCTAGTTGATCTTCATCTCCTACTAATATTAGCTTTGTTCCTTTATATATACATTTTAATAAATAATTCATTAAAAACATGTCAACCATAGACATTTCATCAACAATTATTATGTCTCCATCTATTGGAGCTCCTTCGTAGTCTGTATCATTTTTATATAAACTATCTTCATCAAATTTTCCTATTTCTAATAGTCTATGCAATGTTGATGCTTCTTTTCCTGTTGTTTCTGTCATTCTTTTTGCTGCTCTTCCTGTTGGAGCACATAGTACTACTTTTTTTCCGTTTTGCTCGTATATGTCAATTATGCTTTTTATTATTGTTGTCTTTCCTGTTCCTGGCCCACCTGTAATGATTGTTACGTTGTTTTCATTTACTAACTCTATTGCTTCTTTTTGTTTTTCAGATAATTCTATTTTTGAGTTTTTTTCAATTCCTTTTAATTCTTGATTTATGTTTTTTACTTTTTTTATATTTTTGCTTTGTTGTAATCTATTTATTCTTATTGCTATTTCTTGTTCTGTTTCATAAAAAGCACTTAAATATATATATTTATTGTTATCTTTTTCTTCTACTACTATCTCGTTTTTTACTTTAAGATTAATTATTCCATCTTCTATGTTTTCTGACGATACATCTAATATTTGCGTCACAAATTCAATTAAGTTTTCTTTTAACACACAACTATTTCCATTATATGTACTTCTTATTAATGCATATTTAATTCCACTTGTTATTCTTTTGTCATTATCATAACTTATTCCGATTTCTAGTGCCATTCTATCTATTTGCTTAAAGTCTATCCCTCTTGCTAAATCAATTAAGACATATGGGTTTGCTTCTATTTCTTCTATTGCATTTATTCCAAATAGTTCAAATACTTTTTTGGCATGTTCTGCTCCTATTCCAAACCTCTCTAAAAAGCCTACTATTTGCCAAACTTCCCAATTTTCTATAAAACTTTCTGATATTTCCTTTGCTTTTTTTTCTGATATTCCTTTTATTTGTGCTAGTTTTAATGGTTCATATTTTAATATGTGTATTGTTTCTTCTCCAAATTTTTCTATTATTCTTTTTGATATTGCTTCTCCTATTCCTTTTATATTTCCATTTGCTAAATATCGTTGTAATGCTTCTGTTGTTTTTGGCATCATTTTTTCGAATGTGTCTATTTTAAATTGCCTTCCATATTCTTTGTGTTCAATAAATTTTCCTGTTAGCTTTAATGTGTCTCCAGAATTAATAAATGGTAGATATCCTACTATTACTGTGATTTCTTCTTCTGATTCAAAGTCCGCTATTGTATAACTGTTTACTTCGTTTTTATATCGTATATCTAGTACTTCGCCAATTATTTCCATGTATCTCTCCTCTGCTATTTTTCATAGTTTATCATAAAAGTCCTTAAAAGTCTAGCTGTTTAAGGCAATTGCTTAAATTTTATAAAGACTTTTTAGATGAAAGATAACTTGGGACAGAGGAAAAAATCATAATATACCATATTATGATTTTTTCTTTCATCCCCAAAATTATCTTTTATCTATGTATCATTAACATTGTCTATAATATCCTTACATTCTTTCCAACTTATAACTTTTAGACACTCATATTCATCTGATAATTTTTTTGCAATTTCTTTTGTATTATCAGTGGATTTTAAATCAGCTACAATAATATTTTTTAGATATTCTTCCCTACCATATAATATTTTAAATAAAGTTGATCGTAAAAAACCTTCTATTTTTTCTTCTTGGTTTTTAACAGCAATTATTAAGTATATTCCATCAGATGTTAATTTTGTATATGTACATAAATATATTATATTTTTTACTATTTCAAATAAACCATAGATGGCTAATGTCCAAAATATTGTATTTAATACTAATTCCATTATTTTAAAGCCTCCTATGGTTATTATATGATTTAACCAATATTATGTGAAAAACTTTTTATTTATATATATATTATTTAATTACACAAAACAAAGAATAAAATAACTTTTACAATATAAAAAAACAGAATCAAGATTCTGTACACAGTGCAAACTGCTACAAAATCTAACTTCTGCCATATTTATCTTCTACGGAAAGTTATCATACCATGGTAACTTTGGTACCATATAAGTATAGATAATCATTTATTGATTTCTATACTTTTTTCTTTTATTATATAGTTGATTGGGAAACGTAGAAAACTTAGAGACTTTGCTCTCGTCTAGGAAAGTGTTTCCCAACTCTATTCATTTTTTCGATTAAGCAAGTTGAATTACATTTATTGTACATTCGTGTAAAGATCCAAACTGAAGAATGTCTAGTAGTTGGAACCAATCAAAAAATTATAGAAAGTAGGTATTATTATGTTTGCTGTTGATATCGATATATCAAAATCAAAAAGCACTATTGCTATTATTAAGGATGGAGAAGTCTTTAATAAACCTTTTACAATTAATCACTCTCAAGAAGGTTTTGAATATTTTAAAAATACTTTGAAAGATGTTGATAAATCTGAAATTAAAATAGTTATGGAAAGCACTGGTATTTATCATCTTCCACTTCTTACAAAATTACTTGAAAATAATTATTTTGTTTGCGTCGAAAATGCTTTTTTATTAAAGAAATACTTTGATGTTTATTTGAGAAAAGCTAAAACCGAAGATACAATTATTCATGATTTTATCATAAAAAAGGAATTAGAAGGTAAGCCTCCAAAAGTTTGCAAAATAGCTGGGTTAAATAAATTCTTACGAATTTATTATGCAAAGGTAAAAGAATGTTATTTACAATAAGTGTTCATCCACTTTACATAACTAGTGCTCTTCATAGAGTGTTATTTGTCATTCTAAAAATTAGTAATGCAAATTTTTTTAAAATTTTTCTATAAACTCTTGATTTATGTTAGCAAGTTTCCTAGAATATAAAAAAGAATATGCATTTTTATAATGTATATTCTTCTAAATTTCATCTACTATATAAGTTGCAATATTGCAACCTCTGCCCCATCTCCTTTTCTTGGGCCAGCTTTAATAATACGAGTATATCCTCCTACATTTTTGCCATCATATTTTGGAGCTATTTCATTAAATAACTTTGATGGTAAATCAACATTATTTCCTTCACTATCTTTAACTTTGTTTAATTTTCTCATCATTTTTCTTCTAGCATTTAATCTAGTTGGCATATCTTTTTGTCTTTGTTCTGTAGTTTCTTCTTTAACTACTTTTAAATATTCTTTACCATTTTTACTTTTTACTAATTCTGTTTCTTTATTTCCTTTTGCATCTAATTTTGCTTTTCTAACTTTAACATCAACCATTTCGAAGTTATCTTTTTCTTTTATAGCAAGTGATATTATACTATCTGCTATTGATTTAACTTCTTTTGCTCTAGCACAAGTAGTTTCTATTTTTCCATACATAAGTAGGTCAGTTGTTAAGTTTTTTAACATTGCCATTCTTATATCAGTTGTTCTTCCTAATTTTCTATTAGTAGCCAATTCTTTTCACCTTCCTTTATTTAATGTCAAGGGATTTAAGCATTTATATGTACAAGAAAGTTGTATTTTTGTACATTGATATATCCCTTAGATTTATTTTTATTATTCATCTTCTTTTGCAAAATCTAATCCTAAAGAATGCAATTTTGCAGTTACTTCGTCAAATGATTTTTTACCTAAATTTCTAACTTTTAACATATCTGTCTCAGATTTACTTGTTAAATCTTCAACAGTAGATATTCCAGCCCTTTTTAAACAATTGAATGATCTTACAGATAGCTCTAATTCTTCGATTGACATTTCAAGAACTTTTTCTTTTTTATCTTCTTCTTTTTCAATCATAACTTGTGTATTTTTTGTAGCTTCTGATAAATCTATAAATAATTCTAAATGTCCTGTCATAACTTTTGCTGCTAAACTTAATGCTTCATGAGCTTTTAAGCTTCCATCTGTCCAAACTTCTATTACTAGTTTATCATAATCAACCATTTGTCCAACTCTAGTATTTTCTACTTGATAATTTACTTTTTTAACAGGTGTATAAATAGAGTCTATTGGTAATACTGATATGTCTTGGTTTGGTTTCTTGTTCTTTTCAGCAGAGTTATATCCTCTACCTCTATCAGCTGTCATTTCTATTTTTAGACTTCCACCTTTTGAAACTGTGGCTATATGTAAATCTGGGTTTAATATTTCAACTGTTCCATCTGTAATTATATCTTCTGCTTTAACTTCTCCTTCTCCTTTTATGTCAATTCTAAGTACTTTTTCTTCGTTATCAGTACTTCTTAATCTAACATTTTTTAAGTTTACTATTATTTCTGGCACGTCTTCTACTACATTTGGTATTGTTGAAAATTCATGTAATACACCATCTATTTTTACGCTTGTTATACTGCAACCTGGAAGTGATGAAAGCAATATCCTTCTTAATGAATTTCCTATTGTTACACCATAACCTCTTTCTAATGGTTCACATACAAATTTTGCATAATTATTTACATCATCAACCTCTAGACATTCAATATTTGGCTTTTCAAATTCTATCATTTTTACCTCCTAATATTTTGAGAATATATCTCTTTAAAAACTTTTTAGGTTTTTTAGTAAAATTTTTAAAGTTTTGATTAAACCTTTAATTATATCTTTTACTTTAATTATTATTTTGAGTAAAGCTCTACTATTAAATGTTCTTCAATTGCAATATCTATATCTTCTCTAGATGCTAATCTAATTACTTTACCACTTAATTTTTCTGTTTCTCTATCTAACCAAGCTGGAACTGGTCTTTTTGAAGATTCTTCTGCATTAATCTTTATTGTGCTATTATCTTTTTTACTTTCTCTTACTGATATAACATCTCCTGGCTTAACTAGGTATGATGGTATATTTACTTTTTTACCATTTACTTCAAATTGAGCATGGTTTACAAATTGTCTTGCTTGAGCTCTTGAAGTTCCATATCCTAATCTATATACAACGTTATCTAATCTACTTTCTAATATTTGTAATAAGTTTTCACCTGTTATACCTTTTTTATTAGAAGCCATTTCGAAATATTTTCTAAATTGTTTTTCTCCAACTCCATAATATGCTTTTGTTTTTTGTTTTTCTCTTAACTGTGTTCCATATTCAGAAAGTTTTGATTTTTTTTGTCCATGATCTCCTGGTGCATAATTTCTTCTTGAAATACTACATTTATCTGAAAAACATCTTTCACCTTTTAAGAACAATTTTTGTCCTTCTCTACGGCATCTACGACATTGTTCATCTTTATATCTTGCCATTTTTTTACTCCTTTCACTTTTCTAATGACAAGGGACACACGTTTTTTATATTTCTATTCATAAAGATAAGATATTCTCTTTATCTTATGGATTAGTGTTTACCCTTTTTTATCCATTTTTAAATGTTCATAAAAAACATTTTTTGATTTTTGTATCTGATAACTATAAATTTTTTAAATAGCTATCTTAAACTCTTCTTCTTTTTGGTGGTCTGCATCCATTGTGTGGTATTGGTGTTACGTCTTTAATTGCACTTATTTCAAGCCCTGCTGTTTGAAGTGATCTTATTGCTGCTTCTCTTCCTGAACCTGGTCCTTTAACAAATACTTCAACACTTTTTAATCCATGTTCCATAGCAGATTTTGCAGCTGTTTCAGCTACTTGACCTGCAGCATATGGTGTGCTTTTTCTAGAACCTTTGAATCCTAATTCTCCAGCACTTCCCCATGAAATTGTATTTCCTTGAGTATCTGTTATTGTAACTATTGTATTATTAAAACTAGAATGAATATGTGCTGAACCCTTTTCAATGTTTTTTCTATTTCTTCTAGCAACTTTTTTTGTTGTTGTTACATTTTTTGCCATTTTGCGTAATTCCTCCTTATTCAAAATTTAATTCTGAACTAAAACTCATTTTTATAATTAAAAATATTTGATCTTACTAATAAAATTGATTAAATTTGTTATACTGCCATTTTTGATGTTTATAATGACTACAATCTCACTTCGTTCGATTGTATAAGTTATCTGTAGTTCGCTTTGCTTCACACAGCTAACTTAAAAATGTGCAGGATAATGAATTTAATCGATTTTTCTATTTTTTGCTTTTACTAACAAGCTTCCTAGGACCTTTTCTAGTTCTAGCATTAGTTTTTGTTCTTTGCCCTCTAACTGGTAAGCCTCTTCTATGTCTTAGACCTCTATAACATCCAATTTCTGTAAGTCTTTTGATATTTAAAGCTACTTCTCTTCTTAAGTCTCCTTCTACTGTGTATGTTTCATCAATTACTTTTCTAATATCATTTACTTGATTATCTGTTAAGTCTTTAACTCTAGTGTCTGGGTTTATACCAGCTTTTTCAAGAATTTTTATAGAACTTGATACACCTATTCCATAAATATATGTAAGTCCTATTTCTACTCTTTTTTCTTTAGGTAAATCTACTCCCGCTATACGAGCCATATTTTTTTGCACCTCCAAAATAATTATTTTTATTTGTTTGTCCTAAAGTATATTAAAGGTGAAATGCATCAATGTAAAGTAGCTCCATACTTTTTATTGATCTTTAATATATTTAAAACATATATATAAACACAAATTGATATGTATATATTATAGAATATACACAGCCGCTACCAAATTTGTGTTGTTAACTAATTTAAGGATTAACCTTGTCTTTGCTTATGTTTTGGGTTTTCACAGATTACTCTGATTTTTCCCTTTCTTTTAATTATTTTACATTTATCGCATATTTTTTTTACTGATGCTCTTACTTTCATTTTTTCTACACCTCCTTGGCTAATTACAGTGGCTGTTGTTTATTAGCCTGTCTGCATATATATATGGGTTAATTTTTAACTTGTTCTATTTTGCTCTCCATGTAATTCTTCCTCTAGTTAAATCATATGGTGAAAGTTCTACTTTAACTTTGTCACCTGGCAATATTTTTATATAATTCATTCTTAATTTTCCTGAAATGTGAGCTAATATTTGATGTCCATTTTCAAGTTCTACTTTGAAATTTGTATTTGGTAAAGTTTCTACTACTGTACCTTCAACCTCTATAACATCTTCTTTTGCCAATTTTTATACCTCCTAGTTTAAGAGTTTTATTATCCATTTTTTCCTAAATGCATAATAACTATTGTATTATATAATATTTTCAAAGTATTGTCAATATTTCTGGCTCTTTTTCTGTAATTAAAATCGTATTTTCATAATGTGCAGATAAACTACCATCTTCTGTTATTATTGTCCAGCCATCTTCAAGCTCTAAAATATTTGGTTTTCCTTGTATTACCATAGGCTCTATTGCTAATGTCATCCCAGGTTCTATTCTTATTCCTCTTCCTGCTTTTCCGTAATTTGGTATTCCAGGATCTTCATGCATTTGCTTTCCTATACCATGTCCTTGAAATTCTCTTATTACACTATATCCTTGTGACTTAACATATTCTCCAATTGCATGACTAATGTCGCCTATTCTAAATCCTGGTTTTGCAAATTTTATTCCTTCATAAAATGCCTGTTTTGTAACTTCTACTAATCTTTTAGCTTCTTTTGATACATTTCCTATCATAAATGTTCTTGCTGCATCACCATTATAGCCATTTTTTAGTGCTACTGTATCTACACTTACTATATCTCCTTCTTTTATTATTTTATTTTTTGAAGGAATTCCATGTATTACTTCATCATTTATTGATATGCATATAGATGCTGGATATGGTGGTATCCCTTTAATTCCTGGATTGTATCCCTTTTCGGCAGGTATTGCACCTAGTTTTCTTATAGTTTTTTCTGCTATTTGGTCAATTTCAAATGTAGACATTCCTGGTTTTATTTTATTTTCAATTTCTTGGTACATTAGTGCTACTACTTTGCATGCTTCTTTCATATATTCTATTTCTTTTTTAGATTTTATTGTTACCAACTTTTTCATCTCCTTACGATGATAACACATTACTATGACATAAATTATTTACTTAATTTTTCGACTAATTCTATTGCAACATCTTTACCAAGTCTATTAACTTTTTCACTAACTTCTTCTGTATTTAAAATTCCTTTTTGCTCGTAGTAATTAATTAGTGAACTTGTTTGATCGAAATATGTTTTTAATCTTAATTTAATAGTTTCTACATTATCGTCTTCTCTTTGAATTAATTCGTGTCCACAAATATCGCAAATTCCTTCTTGCTTTGCTGGTTTTAATTTTAAATTATATACTGCTTTACATTGAGGACATACTCTTCTATTTACTATTCTTTCTACTATTTCTTCTTCGGGAGTTATTAAATTAATAACTAAATCAACTTTTTTATTTTTTTCGTTTAATATTTTTTCTAAATCTTCTGCTTGTTTTACTGTTCTTGGAAATCCATCTAAAATTACTCCTTGTTTAGCATCATTTTCTTCTAATCTTTCTTTAACTATATTTACAGTTACTTCATCTGGAACAAGTTGTCCTTTTGAAATATATTCATTAGCTAACTTTCCTAATTCTGTTTGTTCATTAATATGCTTTCTAAAAATATCTCCTGTAGATACTTGTGGAATATTAATTTTTTCTGCTAAAATACTTGCTAATGTTCCCTTTCCAGTTCCTGGTGCTCCTAACATAATAATTATCATAATTTTTCCCTCCATTTTCTTTTTAATTACCTATTAACTAGATAATCTTTATATTGTCTATTTTTTATTTAAATAAACATTATAAAAACTATCTAATCAATTATAGAAACAGAATAAAGTCTGTATAGATTACATGTTAATACACAGACTTAATCCTTTCTCCATAAATTTTATTCTAAGAATCCCTTATAGTGTCTCATTGCTAATTGAGATTCTAATTGTTGTACTGTTTCAAGAGCAACACCTACAACGATTAATATTGAAGTTCCTCCAAATGCTATATTAAGATTTGTAAATCTTAATAGCATTGGTAATATTGCGATTAATGATAAGAAAAGTCCACCAAACCATGTTAATTTAGAAATTATTGATGTTAAGTATTCTGTTGTTGGTTTTCCAGCTCTAATTCCAGGTATAAATCCACCATTTTTCTTAATATTGTTAGATACTTCTGCTGGATTAAATGTAGCATAAGTATAGAAAAATGTGAATCCAACAATTAATAGTAAGTATACTAAAGCATTAGCTATTGAATATCCAATTCCAACACTTGAACTTGATGTAGCAATTGAAAATTTATATAACCCTGATAAGAATCCTGTTTGACTTTCTATATCTTTTACAAATATTTGAATAATCATAGCTGGAAATGTCATAAATGATGATGCAAAGATTACTGGCATTACACCTGCCATTGCTAGTTTTAATGGTATATGAGTACTTTGTGCTCCTACCATTTTTCTTCCTACTACTTTTTTAGAATATTGTACAGGTACTCTTCTTTCTGCTTGTTGTACAAATACAACACCTGCTACTAAAATAAGTGCTCCTAAAACAATTCCAATAGCAGTTAGTAATCCTGCTGTGCTAAATCCTGCTTCTGGTAAAATTAAATTCCATAGTGTTGTAAGTCCACTTGGTAATCTTGAAATAATACCAATAAATATTAATAATGAAATTCCATTTCCAATACCTTTATTTGTAATTTGTTCTCCTAGCCACATTAATAAAGCTGTTCCAGCAACTAAACCTATTACTACTAAAAATCCTGTTAGAAAGTTATTATCCACAAATATTCCTGTAGATTTATATGATAAATAAATTCCAGTTCCTTCAACTAAAGCTAATATAACTGTTAAAAGTTTTGTATATTTATTAATTTTTTGTCTTCCTTCTTCTCCACCTTCTTTAGTTAATCTTTCTAAAGATGGAATAATCATTGCAAGTAATTGAATAACAATTGAAGCTGTGATATATGGACTTATTGACATTGCAAAAACTGAAAATCTTGAAAAAGCTCCTCCTGATATCATATCAATTAGTCCAGCTATTCCATTTGAGTCTCCCATTGCTTCATTTAATGCTATACTATTTACTCCTGGAACTGTAATATAACATCCAAATCTAAATACTATAATTAATATTAAAGTATATATTAATTTTTTTCTTACATCTGGTGTTGAAATAGCATTTTTTATTGTTTTAAACAATTAAATCACCTCAGCCTTTCCACCTAAAGCTTCAATTTCTTCTTTTGCTTTTCCTGTAAATCTATTAGCTTTAACATTTAATTTTTTCTCTAATTTTCCTGTAGCTAAAATTACTATTCCGTCATTTATTTTTCCTATTATTCCTTCTTCTAATAAGCTTGTAGCAGTAACATCTGTAGCTTGTGATTTATTTAGCATTGTTAATGTTACTTCTGTATATGTTTTTCTGTTTATGTTTTTGAATCCTCTTTTTGGTAATCTTCTATATAATGGTGTTTGACCACCTTCAAATCCTCTTCTTACTCCTCCACCAGATCTTGCTTTTTGTCCTTTTTGACCTCTTCCTGATGTTTTTCCATTTCCAGAACCTATTCCACGTCCTACTACATTTCTTTTTACTTTCTTAACAGCTGGCTTTAATTCTCCTATTTTCATTATGCATTGCACCTCCTTTTTCTTTAATAGAAGGGGACAATTTATTATGGTATTTTATTCATTAACCATACTTATATTTGTATTTATCCCCAAAATAGTATTTTATAATATTTCGTCTATTTTTTTACCTCTCTTTTTAGCAACTTGTTCAATTGTTTGCATAGATTTTAATCCTTCTATTGTAGCATATACTACATTTCTAGGATTATTTGTTCCAATAACTTTTGTTCTTATATCTTTATATCCTGCAAGTTCAAGTACTGGTCTAACACTACCTCCAGCAATAAGTCCTGTACCAACAGCTGCTGGTTTTAACATTACTTTAGCACTTCCAAATTTACCAACAAATTCATGTGGTACACTTGTTTCAACTATTGGAACTTCTACTAAGTTCTTTTTAGCTTCTTGTATTGCTTTTTTTATTGCATCTGGTACTTCTGCTGCTTTACCATTACCTACACCTACATGACCATTTTCGTCTCCAACTACTACTACAGCACTAAATCTAAAAGTTCTACCACCTTTAACTACTTTAGCAACTCTATTAATAGCTACAACTTTTTCTTTTAATTCATTCTTTTCTTCCATAGGTTTTGTTTTACCTCCTTTATTTTATTGTTAATAAGCTAGAATTTTAGTCCACCTTCTCTAGCTGCTTCTGCTAGTTCTTTAATAACTCCATGATAGATATATCCACCACGATCAAATACTACAGTTTCTATTTTTTTATCTGCTGCTCTTTTTGCTATTAGTGTCCCTACTTCTTTTGCTGCTGCTTTATTAGAATGTTTTGTTTTTATTTCTTTGTCTAATGTAGAAGCTTGAACTAATGTATTTCCAGCAACATCATCTATTATTTGTACATATAAATTTGAATTACTTCTATATACACATAATCTTGGTCTTTCTGCTGTTCCAGATATTTTTCTTCTTACTCTTATATGTCTTCTTGTTCTTTCCATTTTTCTGTCTGTCTTTTTTACCATTATTATTTACTCCTTTCTTAAAAGTTAATATTTTAAGCTTCATTTCTACAGTATATAAATTAGCTTTTTTTAGACTTCATAATCCTTATCTAAAATCCGATTATATTACATATTTAAATTAAGATATTAGTTATTTTCCTGTTTTACCTTCTTTACGTCTAATAACCTCATCAGCATATTTAATACCTTTACCTCTATATACTTCTGGTGGTCTTTTTGTTCTTATTACAGCTGTTGTTTGACCAACCAATTCTTTATCAATTCCATTTACAATAATAGTATTAGGATTTGGTACATCAAATGTGATTCCTTGTGGTGCTTTAAATATTACTGGATGAGAATATCCTAATGTTAAATTTAAATCATTTCCTTGTTTTTGTACTCTATATCCTACACCATTAATTTGTAATTCTTTACTATATGCTGAAGTTACACCAATTATCATATTGTTTATTAATGTTCTTGTTAATCCATGTAAGCTTCTACTTGTTGCTTCATCATCTTTTCTTATAACTTTAATGATGTTATCTGTCATTTCTACAGAAATATCTTTATGTATTTCTCTTTCTAATGTACCTTTTGGTCCTGTTACAGTAATTTTTTGTCCATCTATTTTTACTTGTACTTCTGATGGTACTGTAATTGGTTTATTTCCTATTCTTGACATTTTTTAGTTTTCCCTCCTTTTTTCTATTCTACCAAATATAAGCTAATACTTCTCCACCAATTCCTAATTGTCTAGCTTCTTTATCTGTTTTTAAACCTTTAGAAGTTGAAATAATTGCTATTCCTAATCCGTTTAATACTCTTGGTAATTCTTCTTTAGATGCATACACTCTTAAACCTGGTTTACTTATTCTTCTTAAACCATCAATTACTCTATTTCCTTTTTCATCATATTTTAAAGTAATTCTTATAATTCCTTGTGCATCATCTTTGATTTCTTCAAAAGATTTTATATATCCTTCTTTACATAGAATGTCAGCAATACCTAGTTTCATATTTGAAGCTGGGATATCAACTGTTTTATGCTTTGAACTATTTGCATTTCTTATTCTTGTTAACATATCTGCTATTGGATCTGTAATGTTCATTAAATAATTACCTCCTTTTCATTTTTTATTATTTCAGTTTTATTACCAGCTAGCTTTTTTTACACCTGGAATTTCTCCCCTATGTGCTAATTCTCTAAAGCACACACGGCAAATTCCATATTTTCTAATATAGCTATGTGGTCTACCACATAATTTACATCTGTTATATTCTCTTGTTTTATACTTTTGTGGCCTTGCTTGTTTTACTTTCATTGACTTTTTAGCCATAATATTACTCCTTTCCTTTGACTAAGGTTTGCAATCTTTTTGATTGCATAAGTTATATGTAACTTCCATTTATACAGCTAAATTAGTTTCTAAAAGGCATTCCCATTAAATTTAATAGTTCTTTAGCTTCTTCATCATTTTTAGCTGTTGTTACGAATATAATGTCCATACCTCTTAGTTTGTCTACTTTATCATATTCGATTTCTGGGAATATTAATTGTTCTTTAATACCCATAGAATAATTTCCTCTTCCATCAAAAGAATCTGCTGATACTCCTCTAAAATCTCTAACTCTTGGAAGTGCTACATTGAATAATTTATAAGCAAAATCATACATTTTGTCTGCTCTTAATGTTACTTTGCAACCGATGTTTGCTCCTTCTCTTAATTTGAACGCTGCAATTGATTTTTTTGCTTTTGTTATAATTGGTCTTTGACCTGTAATTATTGTTAAATCATTCATTGCATTTTCTAATGCTTTTGGATTTTCTTTTAAATCTCCTAAACCAATATTTATTACTATTTTTTCAATTTTTGGTACTTGCATAACAGATTTATATTCAAATTTTTTCATTAATGCTGGAATTACTTCTTTTTCGTAATGTTCTCTTAATTTTTCCATTTTCTTTTTTCCTCCTTTCTTATTTTCTAATTTAATTTTGCTCCGCATTTTTTACAAATACGTACTTTTTTATCTTTTTCTTCTCTATATCCTATTTTTGTAGCTTTTCCACATTTTGCACATACTATGTTTGCTTTTGAACTTGGTATTGCACATTCTACAGATATAATTCCACTTTCGTCTCCTTGTCGTTTTGCTTTAATGTGCTTTTTTCTTATATTTACTCCTTTAACAACAATTTTATCTTCTTTTGGTATTATTTCTAATACTTCTCCTGTTGTTCCTTTGTCATTTCCAGATAAAATTTGAACGTTGTCTCCTTTTTTTATTCTCATTAGAGATTTACCTCCTTTTCTTGATTATTTTATATAAAATCAATTTTAATTCTTTATTTCTTTCTCTATGGTTTACAAAAGTTATTTCATAACTTTTGCATCTTTAGTCTGTAACACTCAAAGCTTTTTAAGCTTTTCGTTAACAGACTAAAGAACCTCTGGGGCTAAAGATAAAATTTTCATGTAATCTTTTTCTCTTAGTTCTCTTGCTACTGGTCCAAAGATACGTGTTCCTTTTGGTGTTCCGTCTTCTTTTATTATTACTGCTGCATTTTCGTCAAATTTTATGTATGAACCATCTGGTCTTCTTAGCCCTCTTTTAGATCTTACTATAACTGCTTTTACAACATCACCTTTTTTTACAACTCCACCTGGTGTTGCTGATTTGACTGAAGCAACTATTACATCTCCTATGTTAGATGTTTTTCTATATGAACCACCTAAACATCTAATACACATAATTTCTTTTGCACCAGTATTGTCTGCTACTTTTAGTTTTGTTTGTTGTTGGATCATTTATGGTTTCTCCTTTCATTTTTTAATCATGGAATGCTTTTCGCATAAAAAAGTATTTTAATTGTTTTAGGAATGTTTCCTTTTTATTTATTTTTTAATAATAGCTTTTTCTAAAACTTCAACTACTCTCCATCTCTTATCTTTAGAAAGTGGTCTTGTTTCCATTACTTTTACTTTATCACCAATTTGGCAAACATTTTCTTCATCATGTGCTTTTAATTTATATGTTCTTTTTACTGTTTTACCATAAGCTTTATGGCTAACACTTGTTTCAACAGCTACAACTACTGTTTTATCCATTTTGTTTGATAATACAGTACCAACCATAACTTTACGAAGATTTCTTTCTCCCATTTAGATTTCTCCTTTCTCGTTCGACAAGTAATATACTTTAAACTTATAGTTTCTTGGGTTAAACTATATTTTCCCATTTATATTAGTATTTTTCCTTATCTATATATTATTGATTATTATGCTTTTTTAGATTCTGCTATTTTTCTTTCTGTTAATATAGTATTTATTCTAGCAATATCTTTTTTTACATCTTTTATTTTCATAGGATTATCTAATCCATTTGTGGCTAAACTAAATTTTAGTTTAAATAATTCTGTTTTTAGTTCACCTAATTCTTTTTCTAGTTCTGGTGAAGACATTTCTTTTATTTTACTTATCTTCATCATTATCACCTACCTTTTCAGTTTCTTTTGCTACAAACTTTGTTTTATTAGGTAGTTTGTTCATAGCAAGTCTTAAGGCTTCTCTAGCAATTTCTTCTGATACACCAGATATTTCAAACATTACTCTACCTGGTTTTACTACTGCTACCCAATATTCTGGAGCACCTTTACCTTTACCCATACGAGTACCGATAGGTTTTGCAGTTATTGGTTTGTCTGGGAATATTTTAATCCAAACTTTTCCACCTCTTTTTATATAACGAGTCATAGCAATACGTGCAGCTTCTATTTGGTTACTTGTAATTAAACCAGCTGTTACAGCTTGAATTCCATATTCTCCATCTGTAACTCTATTTCCTCTTGTTGCTTTTCCTCTCATTCTACCTTTTTGCATTTTTCTATGTTTTGTTCTTTTTGGCATTAATGGCATTATTGGTCTCCTCCTTCCACTTTTCTTTCTGGAAGAACTTCTCCTTTATATATCCATACTTTAACACCGATTTTTCCGTATGTTGTATCTGCTTCTGCAAATCCAAAATCAATATCAGCTCTTAAAGTTTGTAATGGAATATTTCCTTCTTTATAGAATTCTGTTCTAGCCATGTCTGCTCCACCTAATCTTCCAGATACTGAAGTTTTAATTCCTAAAGCACCTGATTTGATAGATTTTTGCATGCATTGTTTCATAGCTCTTCTGAATGAAATTCTTCTTTCTAATTGTCCTGCAATGTTTTCAGCTACTAATTGAGCATCTACATCTGCATTTTTAACTTCTACAATATTTAAGTTAACTTCTTTGCCTATTACTTTTGCAATTTCAGCTTTTACACTTTCTACTCCCGCTCCACCTTTTCCTATTACAATACCTGGTTTAGCAGTATGTAAGTTAACTTTTACAGCTTTTGCTGTTCTTTCTATTTCAATTTTAGAAATTCCAGCTAGGTATAATTTTTTCTTTAAAAAATTACGAATTTTTTGGTCTTCTACTAAATAATCTGCAAAATTATTAGAGTCTGCATACCATTTAGAGTTCCAGTCTTTTATGATTCCAACTCTAACACCAGTTGGATGAACCTTTTGTCCCATTTTTTAAAATCCTCCTTTTCTTTAAATGTAAAGGGCACTTATTTACATTTATTTAATTCATTATAAATCAGTGTTACCTTGTTTATATTACTCTCTTTCTTTTAAACATATTGTTATATGACTTGTTCTTTTTCTAATTCTTACTGCTGAACCTTTTGCAGCTGGTCTAATTCTTTTTAAAGTTGGACCTTGATTTGCATATATTTCGGCAACATATAAATTTTCGGTTTTCATACTATGATTATTTTCAGCATTTGCAATTGCTGAGTTTAATAATTTTTCTATTATTTCTGATGATGCTTTTGGTGTGAATTTTACAATTGCTAAAGCTTCATCTACATTTTTTCCTCTAATTAAATCTGCAACAATTTTTACTTTTCTTGCTGATATTCTTGCAAATTTTAGAGTTGCTTTAGCTTCATTTACCATTACTGTTTCTTGCTCTTGCACTTTATTTCCCTCCTTGTTTTTTTTGCAAAGGTTACATTGTATATAATTTATCAATTACCTTTGTTTCAAGTTTTATTTTTTTGTAGCTTTATCTCCTGCATGACCTTTAAATGTTCTTGTAGGAGCAAATTCACCTAATTTATGACCTATCATTTCTTCTGCTATATAGATTGGAACATGTTTTCTTCCATCATGTACAGCTATTGTGTGTCCTACCATTTGTGGATATATTGTTGAAGCTCTTGACCATGTTTTTAATACTTCTTTATTTCCTGTTTCGTTCATAGCTTCTATTCTCTTTAATAATTTTTCTTGCACAAATGGTTTTTTCTTGCTTGATCTTGACATACAAAATGCCCTCCTTTCTACTTACTGTTTCTTCTCTTAACAATAAATTTATTAGATAGTTTCTTTTTATTTCTTGTTTTATATCCAAGTGCTGGTTTACCCCAAGGTGTTAATGGTCCTGCGTGCCCTACTGGTGCTCTACCTTCACCACCACCATGTGGGTGATCTACTGGGTTCATAACAGATCCTCTAACTGTAGGTCTAATTCCCATATGTCTTTTTCTTCCTGCTTTACCTATTTTAACATTTTCATGGTCACTATTTCCTATTGCTCCTATTGTTGCTCTACATGTTGATAATATTAATCTCATTTCTCCTGATGGTAATCTTACATGTGCATATTTCCCTTCTTTAGCCATTAATTGTGCACTTTGTCCAGCTGCCTTTACTAATTTTCCACCTTGTTTTGGATTTAATTCAATATTATGTATTAAAGTACCTACTGGAATAGCATTAATTGGCATTGCATTTCCTGGCTTAATATCAACTGTTTCTCCTGATATTACTTTATCTCCATCTGTTAATCCTTGTGGTGCTAATATATATGCTTTTTCTCCATCTTCATATTGTATTAATGCAATATTTGCACTTCTGTTTGGATCATATTCGATTCCTATTACAGCTGCTTCCATATTGTCTTTATTTCTTTTAAAATCTACTATTCTATATTTTTGCCTATTTCCACCACCTTGATGTCTTACTGTTATTCTACCATATGAGTTTCTTCCTGCATTTTTCTTTTTCTTTGCTAGTAGTGATTTTTCAGGTGTCTTTTTTGTTACTTCTTCAAATGTAGATACAGTCATATTTCTTCTTGATGGTGTATATGGTTTAAAGTGTTTCATTCCCATTTTAAATTTTCCTTTCTCGAATTTATGAAAAACTTCGTCTTACGTTGTTACAGCATCAGTATGCAGTTTGCATAGCAAACTGACTTCATTAAGTTTTCTTAGTAATACTCGTTTTTGCTAAATTCTCTACTCTACATATTTACGGATATTTTTCCTGCTCCGCATGGCAGATATTCTTTATTCTCCGGGTTCTTTCCCGATATTTTTATTTGTTTCTCATTAAGCTCCCATAAATTCATCTATTGAATCTTTATATTTAACAGAAACTTTAGTTTCTTTTCCACCTTTAGCTAAGTATGAAACTTCTTCTGGATTTGTGTCT
This sequence comes from uncultured Clostridia bacterium, assembly GCA_948946035.1. Lineage (GTDB taxonomy): Bacteria > Bacillota > Clostridia > TANB77 > CAG-508 > CAG-269. The sequence continues at coordinate 2,459 of CARBKU010000006.1, read as the reverse complement.
ATTGTTACTATAGCTTTTTTCCAGTCTGAAGTTTTACCTACGTGATATCCAACTCTTTTCTTTTTTCCATTTACATTTATTGTATTAACTTTTAATACTTTTACTTGAAATAGTCTTTCAACTGCTTTTGCTATTTCAACTTTTGTTGCTTTTTTATTTACTTTAAAAGTATATTTTCCTTCTTGTAATTGGTCATTACTTTTTTCTGTAACGATTGGTGCAATTATAATTTCTTCTGGTAGCATTATGCATACACCTCCTCTAATTTTTTAACAGTATCTACTGGCAAAATTAGATTTGTATAATTTAATAAATCAAATACATTTATGTTATTAGCTGTTATTGTTTTAACTCCTTCAATATTTCTTGATGACATTAAAACGTTTTTATTGTTTTCTGGAAGAACTATTAATGTTTTTCCTTCTACTTTTAAATCTGCTAATGCTTTTACCATTGTTTTTGTCTTGATTTCTTTTACTTCTAATTTGTCAACAACTGTTAATTCTTTTTCTAATACTTTAGAACTTAAAATTGATTTAATTGCTAATCTTCTTTCTTTTCTATTAACTCTATATCTATATGAACGAGGTTTTGGTCCTAAAGCAATACCACCTTTAATCCATTGTGGAGCTCTTATTGAACCTTGTCTTGCTCTACCTGTTCCTTTTTGTCTCCATGGTTTTTTACCACCACCACGAACTTCCGCTCTTGTTTTTGTACTTTGTGTACCTTGTCTTTGATTAGCTAAATAGTTAACTAGTACTTCATGTACTATGTTTTCATTTGGTTCAATTCCAAATATATTTTCAGCTAAATCTAAATCACTTACTTTTTTGCCTTTTATATCATATACTTCTACTTTTGGCATGTTTTTTCCTCCTTCCTTCTATTTACTAGCCTTTACTGTTGATTTTACTTTTAAGATAGTTCCTTTAGGTCCTGGGACACTACCTTTAATTAGTAATACATTTTTATCCATATCAACTTTTACAATATCTAAGTTTTGAATTGTAACTGTAACTCTTCCCATATGTCCTGGTAATTTTTTACCTTTAAAAACTCTTCCTGGTGTTGAACAAGGTCCCATTGAACCAGGTCTTCTATGATACATAGATCCATGTCCCATTGGTCCTCTATGTTGTCCATGTCTTTTTATAACACCTTGGAATCCTTTACCTTTTGATGTTCCTTGTACGTCTACTTTTTCTCCTATTTCAAAGATATCTGCTTTTACTTCGTCTCCTACTTTATATGAAGAAATGTCTTCTAATCTAAATTCTCTTAGATGTTTTTTGTTTGCTAATTTTGCTTTTGCAAAATGTCCTGCTTCTGGTTTGTTAATGTGTTTGTCTTTTATTTCTCCATATCCTAATTGGATTGCATCATATCCATCTGTCTCTTTTGTTTTTATTTGTGCAACTATGTTTCCTTCTGTTTCAATAACAGTTACTGGTATAACGCTTCCTTTTTCGTCAAATATTTGTGTCATACCGATTTTCTTTCCGATAATTCCTTTTTTCATTTTTTTATTTCCTCCTAACTATTGGCTAATGTTGATACTATACATTCATCACTAGCATGGTTTTGTTGCTACAATTATATGTAGTATTTTTATTTTTAAGGTATACAATCTTCCTTTGATTAATTGTATAAGTTATAAGTAAGACTTGAATCTCACTTTGTTCGTTTTTAGTTAAACTTACAACTTAATTTCAATATCAACACCAGCTGGTAATTCTAATTTCATTAAATTGTCAACTGTTTTTTGTGTTGGATATAAAATATCAATTACTCTTTTATGTGTTCTCATTTCAAATTGTTCTCTTGAATCTTTGTATTTGTGTGGAGAACGTAGTATTGTTACTATTTCTTTTTGTGTTGGTAATGGAATAGGACCTGAAACCTTTGCTCCTGTTTTCTTAGCAGTATCTACTATTTTTTCAGCAGACTGATCTAAAACTACATGGTCATATGCTTTTAGTCTTATTCTTATTTTTTCACTTGTTGCTACTGTGTTTGCCATTGTAATTTTCCCTCCTTTAATTTTTATTTTTTATTACGACAGCTTTGCTTTGCTGTCAAAATTACCGTGGCAAGTTAAAACGCATTCTGGTGTTTTGATTATCACCTATATAAAAACCCAAAAATCGCATGAAATTTTGGGATAAGCGCATTATATTTATGGAGTTTTTTGCTCCATTTTTTATTCCATTGTAATTTTATTACTTTGGAATAAGTTAACTTACCGCCTGGTCTTTGCCATGACATACTCCACTAAAGTTCCCTCCATCTTACTTTCCGTAATGATGTAGCCACATTTAGCTTCAACGCAAAACTCATGCTTAAATATTATATAATGCTTTGTTCCGTATGTCAAGATATTTTTGCAATATTTTGGAAAAACTGTTACTAGATAATGCTTTTTTGAGTTTAATATTTTGAAAATACTGATATATAAA
>CARBKU010000005.1:8097-22054 GCA_948946035.1 uncultured Clostridia bacterium | reverse complement strand
ATTTTATTTTCGAATATTTTTTTATAATTTCATCTAAAGTTAACTTCCATGTGGTTACTCCATATACTATTTCAGAAATTAAACCTATATCTCTTAAATCCATTTCATTTCTGTTTTTGTTTATCATTTCATCTAGTGCAATATTTGAATATGCTTCATTTTCATTAATTTGATATAAAACTTTTAATGCTAGTTCTCTTACTTTATCTATCATCTTTATCTCCTTGCTAATATTTATTCTAATGATACAAATTATATATTTTTTTTATGAATTTTTCTACTAATTTTGTATATTTTTTCTATATTCGGGAAAAGATAACTTTAAAATAATTTTTGGAGGTTTACTATGGATATAAAAAAACATTTAATTATAACTGGTAGTTCTACTGTTTCATGGAAAGATGCAATTGTAAAAGCAATTTCTGAAGCATCTAAAACAATTGATTATTTATCAGAAGTAAAAATTTTAGAACAAAGAGCCAACATTGATGGCGACAAAATTTCAGAATATTTTGTTGAATTAGACTTAAGCTTTACTGTTGATTTAGACAGAAAAGACAATAATTAAAAAATTTTTGGAGGTAAAAATGGACCCATTAGAAACAAAACAAACTTATCAAGATTATGTGGATAAGAAATCCCCTAATTCGCCAATATTAAAAAACTGTTTTAATGCATTTTGGGTTGGTGGATTAATTTGTAGTATTGGACAGATCATACTAAATATATGCAAAGAACGTGGATTAGATACAGAAACATCTGGCACTATTGTTTCAATTTTATTAATTGGTATAACAGCCTTTTTAACAGGATTAAACTTATTTAATAGAATTGGAAAGTTTGCAGGTGCTGGTTCACTAGTTCCTATAACAGGTTTTGCAAATTCTATTGTATCACCATCAATGGAATATAAGTCTGAAGGATATGTTATGGGTGTTGGTGGAAAAATGTTTACAGTTGCTGGACCTGTATTAGTATTTGGTATATCAGCATCTATTTTAGTTGGAATTATATATTTAATTTTTAATACTCAAAATATTACTTTAGTATAAAAAATTGCCATTTAGATAAAAATTTTGGCAATTACAAAGGAGATGATTTTTTTGGAAAAGGTAGGAAAACAAACTATTAAATTTAATACTCCTCCAACCATTGTTGATTGTGCAAGCATTGTTGGTCCTAAAGAATCTCAGCGGACCACTTGCAAAATATTTTGACCAGACCTTAGATGATGAATTTTGGGGAGAAAAAACTTGGGAAAAAGCTGAAAGTAAAATTATAAAAGAAACTGTTAATACAGTAATAACTAAATCTGGAATCCCAGCAGATCAAATTGATTGTATGTTTGCAGGTGATCTTTTAAATCAATGTATTTCTTCTAGCTTTGGTTTAAGAGAATTATCTATTCCTTTTTTCGGTGTATTTGGTGCATGTTCTACATTTGTGGAATCTATGTGTTTAGGTGCTATAGCCATAGAAGGATTTGCAAATAATATTTTATGTGCTACTTCTAGTCACTTTTGTAGTGCTGAGAAACAATTCAGATTTCCACTAGAACTGGGAAATCAAAGACCACCTACAAGTCAATGGACTGTTACAGGTTCAGGTGCAGCAATATTATCAAAGGATGGACAAGGTCCTTACATTACTCACATTACACCTGGAAAAATTGTAGATATGGGGATAAAAGATGCTAACAATATGGGAGCTGCAATGGCACCCTCATTTTGTGACACTTTAATTACACATTTTTTAGATACAGGGAGAAATCCAAGTTATTATGATGCAATAATAAGTGGAGATTTAGGGCACATTGGTAAAGATATTGCAATAGATATTACTAAATCTCAAGGTTACAATATTAAATCTAACTATAATGACTGTGGAGTCCTTATCTTTGATAAAAACTCTCAAGACACTCATAGTGGCGGAAGTGGATGTGCATGTTGTGGTACAGTATTCTCTGGATACCTATTTAAACAACTAAAAGACAAGAAACTAAAGAAAATCTTGTTAATAGCAACTGGTGCATTAACAAACTCAACCACTTCACAACAAGGAGAATCAATACCTGGTATTGCACATGCAATAAGTATAGAAATTTAGAGCAATGTCAAAAAAGGCAAAGAAAGGATGATTATTATGGATATTAATTGGGCTAATGTTTTTGATTGGATGATGTTACTTAAGTGTTTTGTTATAGGAGGACTTATTTGTATTATTGGTCAAATTTTAATTGATAAGACTAAACTTACTCCTGCTAGAATTTTAGTTATTTTTGTGACTACTGGTACTATTCTTGGTGGTCTTGGTATATACAAATATTTGGTTGACTTTGCAGGTGCTGGTGCAACTGTTCCTCTTACTGGATTCGGTTATAATCTTGCTAAAGGTGCAATTGAAGGTGTTAAACAAAGTGGTTTAATTGGTGCTTTTACTGGTGGTGTAAAAGCATCGGCTGGCGGTATTGCTGCTGCTGTGTTCTTTGGTTATTTGGCATCTTTAATTTCTAAGCCTAAAATGAAAAAACAATAAAAAAGGAACACACATTGATTTTATAATTAATGTGTGCTCTTTTTTTATTAGCTAAGCATTTAAGGAACGTCCTCTTTGCTCATATTTTACTTTAAGCTTTTTTTGCAATTTCGGCTATTTCTGTAAATGCTTTTGGATCTGATATAGCTATTTCTGCTAACATTTTTCTATTGATTGTAACATTTGCTTTCTTTAAACCTGATATCATTTTACTATATGTAGTACCATTCATTCTTGCTGCTGCATTAATTCTTGCTATCCATAATTTTCTAAAATTACTTTTTTTATCTTTTCTTCCTACATATGCATATGATAAAGATTTCATAACTGCTTGATTTGCATTTCTAAATCTATAGTGTTTTGCTCCATAGTACCCTTTTGCTTGTTTTAATATTTTTTTATGTCTTGCTCTTGTTGTTCTTGCTGTTTTTACTCTTGCCATTTTTTATTCACCTTCCTTAACTTTTTTGTCTCAATTATTTTTATCCACCATATGGTAGTAATTTTTTAATTGTATTTTTACAACTCTTGTCTGCATATCCATTTTGAATTTTTCCAGATTTTTTTTGTCTTTTTGTTTTATTCGCTAATAAATGTCTTCTATTTGATTTTGTTCTTTTTACTTTTCCTGTTGATGTTAAGTTATATCTTTTATTAGCTGCTCTATTTGTTTTTAATTTTGGCATTGCCATCGCTCCTTTCGTTTCTTTTATTATAGTAAATTTAAGCATTTTTCTTTGCTAAAATTGTAAACATATTTCTACCTTCTAGTTTTGGTTGTTTTTCAACAGTTGAAATTTCTTCTAAATTTTCTATGAACCTTTTTAGTACTATTTCTCCTGCTTTTGCATTATTAACTTCTCTTCCTTTAAATCTAACTGTTATTTTAACTTTATTTCCTTCTTCTAGAAACTTTTTGGCATTTTTAGCTTTGAAACTAAAGTCATGTTCTTCTATATTAGGAGTAACTCTTATTTCTTTTACTTCTAATACTTTTTGCTTTTTCTTTGCTTCTTTTTCTTTTTTGGCTTGTTCAAATTTGTATTTACCATAGTTCATTATTTTACAAACTGGTGGTTTTGCATTTGGAGATACTAGTACTAAATCTAAGTTCTTTTCTTCTGCTCTTTCTAGAGCTTCTTCTAAAGAAATAACTCCTACCATTTCTCCATTATCTCCTATTAGCTGTACTTCTTTTGCTTTTATTTGCCTATTTGTTGGTAATTCTTGCTTTATATAAAACACCTCCAATAAAAAAAATTGACTTATGTTACAAGTCAATTGTCAATATAAAAGTAGCATTTTTTATGTTTAATGCTAAAATTATTGAATTCCTGACCTTTTTCTTTTGGGATAAGGTGAGAAGTTTTGACTTCTTCTTGTAACGTTTATAATTTTAACATGTTTTATTATGTTTTGTCAAGCTTTAATTCACTATTTTTCTTATACTGCTATAAAACAATATATAATAATCCCTATAGATTGAATTGCAAATAAATTTAATATATTTGAAGTTAATAAATTATTTGTTGCTTCTACAACTCCTAAAATTTCATCATATTTTTGTTTTTTATAATGTTTTTGAGATTCAAAAAAAGTAATTAATTCTGGAATACTAGTAATAAATCCTAAAAGAATTCCAATAATTGCTTGTGAAATACCAAATTGATTACATAAATTTTCTAATGTATTTCCTAATGCTTCACCCACAATAAAAAGAAGTACTCCTGTAAATAATAAATAAGTTACATATTTTATTATTTTATTTTTATTATTTCTTTCCCATTTACCTTCTTCGTTTATTTGTTTTTCTAATATTTCATCTTCCTTTTGTAAATATAATTTATGCACATTGTTATTTAAAAATTTAAATAACAAATACAAAATTATAAACATTGGAACTATTGATATGTTCACTTCTATTTTTAAATATATTAAAATAATTGGAATAATAATAGTTATTAAAACCAGTATAATATCTACTTTTATTGCTTTATTACTGAAAGCTTTTTGATTTTTATTTAAAAAAATAGCAGTTAAATATTGAATTAAATTAATAACATTTGAACTTAAAACATTAAGAATACTAGCACTAATTAATCCATTAAAACTTGATGCACAAATAGTTAGCAATTCTGGCATTGAAGTTGCATATCCTGCAACATCTCCGACTGTTTTTGGTTTTAAATTTAAAGACTCTGCAAGTTTTCTTAATGTTTTAACTAGTATAAATTTTGAAATTAAAACAATCAAACCAGAATAAACTATAAATTTAATTATTTCAATAAACATCTTATTCTCCTTTTTTTATAGTTTACCCTGGTTTTTATATTTTATAACTTTACTATTTTATTCTTCTATGTTATTCAATGAATTCATTACACTTTCATATCCTGGTAAGATAGCATTTACTATTTGTTGTTGGTCTGCATCTATTTTCCATATTCCATTTTCTCTAGACATTTTTATAGTAATTTCATTTGTAATTGTTTCAACATTTTCTGAATTATATTGCTCTTTGAAATTTTCTAATAATTCTGCATTAAAATCTTCTTCTGACATTTTTCCGAGTGCTTGTGAAAATGCTAATGAAAATACTTTTTTCATATAGTTTTCAAATACTGTTTCTAAATCTTTATTACTTACTTTTAGTATTACAGTACCTTCTTTAAAATTAACATTTGTAGATACTATTTCATATTCCAAATTATTTAACATTACTTTTGCCATTTCCTTGCTATTATCATCTTCTGCATTTCCTGATACTTCTTCTACTGTTTCTTCACCTAAATATTTTTTTATTTCTTCTTGATTTCCAGATTTTAGTGCTGTAAATATATTATTAATATCATTTATTGCACTTGTTTTTGTAGAGTTTAACATTATAAAATATCCGCCACATGCAATAGCTATTATTATTACAATAGCCACTATTGCTATTACAATTTTTTGGTTATTTTTACTTTTGTTAATATCTGTCTTATTTGGTGTTTTACTTGTTGTTTTGTCATCTTTTTTAATTGTTTCTATCTTTTTTGCTTCTTCTTTAAGTTCTACTTTTTTGTTTTCCTCTTCTTTTTTTACCTCATTGCTTTCTTTCTTTATATCTGTTTTTGTCTCTTCTAGTTCTTGTTTGTCTAATTCTTCATTTTTTACTTCTTCTACTTTTTTTACTGTTTCCTCATCTTTTTGATTTTGTTCATTTTTTTCCATTTATTATTCCTCCTTTTTGTTACTATATCACATATTTTTTTAAAAGAAAAGATATTTTTTGACAAAAATACCTCTACTCAATAAAAAACATTGAATAGAGGTAGGAAGGTAGAAAAAATGGATTGTTTTTTTATTTCTTCTCTTTTATTTCTCCATTTTTTCCATACACTGCTTTAAATTTTTCCTGTCCATCCATTCCAAATATGGTCAAGTTTCTTAACATTATTCCACATCTTTTTCAACCTTTTTTGCTTTTTACAAATATTTAAAACGATTGCCTTAATTTTCTTGCTATTGCATGAAAAATATTATATAATGTCATATATATTAAAGATAAATGAAGATATCGATAGATAATCGCTCATTTATATAGAGAGGAAGTAATATATATGAAAAAAGTAGAATCTGGTGAAATATACTGTCATTTTAAAGGACATTATTACTATGTAATATGCGTTGGATTAGATTCAGAAACAAGAGAACGAATAGTAGTATATCAACATTTAGATGGAACAAGAGAAATATGCACTCGTCCAGAAAAAATGTTTTTGGAAGAAATTCCAGAAAGACCTGACAATGTAACAGGACAAAAATATAGATTTGAACTAGTTCAAAATATGGACAAGGAGGTTACAAAATATGATAGACATTAAATTTTTAAGAGAAAATCCTGATAAAGTAAAAGAAAACATAAAGAAAAAATTTCAAGAACATAAACTTGTTTTAGTTGACGAAATAATTGAAATAGACCAAAAATATAGAGAAATAAAACTAAATGGAGACAATTTAAGAAATCAAAGAAAATCATTAAGTTCACAAATTGGAGAATTAATGAAATCTGGAAAAAAAGAACAAGCAGAACAAACAAAGCAACAAGTAGCAAAAATAAATGAAGAATTAACAAAAAATGAAACCCTAGAAAATGAATATGCTGAAGAAATCAAAGAAAAAATGATGAAAATACCAAATATTATTGATGATTCAGTCCCTATTGGTAAAGATGACAGTGAAAATATAGAAATAAAAAAATATGGTGAACCAATTGTTCCCAATTACGAAATACCATTCCATGGAGAAATACTAGAAAATTTAGGTGGGCTTGACCTAGATAGTGCAAGAAGAGTAGCTGGACAAGGTTTTTACTATTTAATAGGAGATATTGCAAGATTACACTCTGCTGTTTTAACTTATGCAAGAGACTTTATGATTAACAAAGGTTTCACATATTGCATTCCACCTTACATGATTCGTAGTGATGTTGTAACAGGAGTTATGAGTTTTGAAGAAATGGATGCAATGATGTACAAAATTGAAGGAGAAGATTTATATTTAATTGGAACTAGTGAGCATTCTATGATTGGTAAATTTAAAGACCAAATTTTAACAAAGGAAAACATCCCTTATACTATGACCTCTTATTCTCCATGTTTTAGAAAAGAAAAAGGTGCACATGGAATTGAAGAACGTGGAGTATATAGAATTCACCAATTTGAAAAGCAAGAAATGATAGTTGTATGTGAACCAGAAGATTCTTGGAAATGGTACGACAAAATGTGGTCTTATACAGTTGAATTTTTTAGAAGCATGAATATTCCTGTAAGAACCTTAGAATGTTGTAGTGGAGACTTAGCGGATTTAAAAGCTAAATCTTGTGATGTAGAAGCTTGGTCACCTAGACAACAAAAGTATTTTGAAGTTGGAAGTTGTTCAAATTTAACTGATGCACAAGCACGTAGACTTAGCATTAGAATTAAAGGAGAAAATGGAAATTACTTTGCACACACTTTAAATAATACAGTTGTTGCACCTCCTCGTATGTTGATTTCAATAATTGAAAATAACTATCAACCAGATGGAAGTGTAATAATTCCAGAAGTTTTAAGACCTTATATGGGTGGATTAAATAAAATTACAATCAATAATTAATTAATAAAAAAGGATGTAGAAATATGAAAAATTTAGAAAAAGAGACAAAAAATAGGTATAGTTTTTTTACCGTAGAAAAAACTGAAGACTTTCTTGATTATGAAAAAGATATGCATAAACATAATAAAAAACAAACTTTAGAAAATGCAAATATTAATTTCTTTTCATATAACAATATTCATGTCCAATATTCTTTTACTACAGGATCTTGTACAATGTATCATGATTTAGGAACTGATGAACTTGCAGTATTATATGAAAAATGCTATGAGAATGATAATGAATTATATAATTTATATAATTCAAATGGAATTTATACTGCTACAAAAACAAATAATGGATTTAAGTACATACTTTATTCAGATAAAATAGATTTTTTTAAAGTTTGTGAAGTAAGTATTATACATACAGCCCTATTCCTATTGTATATAATTATGAACTTACTCCTGGAAAATCATATAAAAATCTTGCTGAAGACTTTTATAAAAAAAATATGAGTTATAAATTAGCATCAGAATATATTCCAGCAAGAAATATACTTAAAAATGTATTGCAAATTACTCATCAATATATAACTACAGGTAATTTAGATAATACTAGCTTACATGCAAATTATGGAGATTTAGTAATAGGATTTCCAGAATTATGTTCTAGTTCCATAGAACTTATTTCAAAATTAATTATTAATCCTAAAAATACCGATTTTAGAAATTTTTGTGACAAGTTAGGACATAAAATTAATAACATAGAACATTTTATTAATTTAAATTTAGAAAACGAATTACAAAAATAAAAGGAGATATATATGTTAGTTAAAAATCCTCTTTTTGAAGTTTCGGCAGTTAGTCCAAAACAATACCCTAAAAATGGCTTACCAGAAATTGTTTTGGTTGGCAAATCTAATGTTGGAAAATCAAGCTTTATTAATACAATGATTAATAGAAAAAAATTAGCTAGAACAAGTAGTGAGCCTGGTAAAACACGACAAATTAATTTTTATAATATGGATAATTCATTTTATTTTGTCGATCTACCTGGATATGGTTTTAGTAAAATGTCAAAAAAAGAACAAGAACAAGTAGGAAAGTTTATAGAAGAATATTTATTTAATAGAGAACAAATTTCTCTTATTATATTTTTAATTGATATTAGACATACTCCAACTGAAAATGATAAGCTTATGTATAATTATATTATTTCATCTGGATTACCTTTTATTATTTTAGCAAATAAGGCAGATAAAATTGCTATTACAAAAGTCGAAAATGCTACCAAAGACATACAAAAATGTATTAACCCAATTGGAGATATTACCACTCTTCCCTTTTCTTCTGAAAGAAAAATTTATCAAGATGAAGTTTGGAAGATTATTGATGAATATATTAAATAGTATAATAATTTTTATAATATCAAAAAAGCACGTTATTAATAGACATATAACATATATTCTAAGTCTATTAATAACGTGCTTTTTTACTCTTTAAATATTTATATACTTTTATCAATATTTGGTACTAATTCTTTTTTTCTTGAAACTACTCCTTCTAAAAATGCTCTATTATTTTCTAATTTTTTATCAAAAGCTTTATATATTATATCTTCTGCATTTTCTCCTAATGCAATAATTTCTGAATTACTATTTAAAATATCAGTAATTGCTAATACCATTAATTCTAATCCATTTTTATTCATTTCATTTCTCATTACATTTTCTAAATCTTCTTGTCTTTTTAATACATCATTAATATATACTGTATTAACTTGTGCAATTACAAATTTCTTTCCTTCTTTCTCAAAGTCTTTGGCATCTAAATTAACTAATTCTTCTGCTGAAAAATCATCTAATTCTGTACCTGCTTTTAACATATCTAAACCATATGTATTTACATCAATATTAGCAATTTCTGCTAATTCTTTTAATGCTTTTTTATCGTATTCTGTAGTAGTTGGTGATTTTAATAATAATGTATCAGATATAATACTACTAGCCATTAGTATTGCTTCTTTTTTTTCTATTTTATGTCCCAAACTTTTAAATTCCTCAAATAATATTGTAGATGTACAACCATAAGGCTTAGCAGTATAATACAATGGTTCGGCTGTTCTAAAATTACCAATTCTATGATGATCTATAACTTCTAATATCTTTGCGTTTTCTATTCCATCAGCACTTTGTGCAAAATCATTATGGTCTACTAAAATAACTTCTTGTCCTTCTTCTACCTTTTCAATTAGCCCAGGTGCCTCAATTCCTAAATAATTTAATATATATTGTGTTTCTTTATTTACATCTCCTAATCTAACTGCTTTTGTACAATTCCATCCATTCTTTTTATCCAATATTTCACGAACTAAGCTTGAACATATTGTATCTGTGTCTGGACTTTTATGCCCAAATATTAAAACTTCTTTTTCCATTTTATTTCCTCCTATTAAATTTATTTCTATTATTATAGATATATCTTTTTCAATATTTTATATTATATTTTTTTTAACTTTATTTGTCAATATCATTAGTTACTGTTTTTGTATCGATTTCCTCTTTTGAAGACACAACAAAAATACTAGGCACTTCTACATTACCTTCAGTTTCCAACTTATTCTCTTGTAGATAGTCTTCTATATGAAGTTGTCTACCATTATCATATTTTTGGTTATCTTTTATAAAAAAAAATCCTCCTATCGTTCAACCCTTCACAAATTGTATATATCCAATTTGCTAATATGGTATCTGCCTCACAAAGGACACCCTTGCCATTTACTATCAGGCACTGTAAGGGACTTTCACCCTCAAGTTGTTGCCCATGATGGGCACACTTAAAAATCTCCTTATGATATTTCTATTTTATCATAAGGAGGTTTATTTTTTAGGTAATCGCATTAAATATTTATGCGATTTTCTTGCATTTTTCAACTTTATATAAATTATTTTAATAAGGCTTCTAGTTCTTCTTTAGAAAAATTATATTTTTTATTGCAAAAATGACAAACTAATTCTGCTTTTTCGTCTTTTTCTATAATATCTTGTAACTCTTCTCTTCCAATTGTAAGCAATCCTTCTGCCATATGTTCTTTAGAACAATCACATTCAAATACAGGTCTTACTTCTTGCTCTATTATTTCTATTTTTTCATCCCCTGTAATCCTTTTTGCAATTTCTTCTAAGCTCATTTCTTGATCTAACATTTTAGATATTGCACCAGCTTTAAATACTGCTTGCTCAATTTTTGAAATTTCTTCCTCTGTACTTCCTGGCATTAATTGAATTAGATATCCACCACTTGATTTTACACCATTTTTATCGACTAACACGCCTAATGATACAGCTGATTCTCTCTGTTCTGAATTCATAAAATAATTCGCAAAGTCTTCTGCTATTTCTCCTGATACTAATGGAGAAATTCCTATATATGGTTCTTTCATTCCTATGTCTTTTATTACATTTATGTACCCTTCTGTACCTACAGCTCCTCCAACATCAAGTTTTCCAATATCATTTAATGGTAAGTCTACATGTGGATCTGTTACAAATGCTTTTACTTTTGGATAATTATTTGCAACTGCTACTACCATTCCTAATGGTCCTGAACCTTTAATTTGTAATGTTAGTTTGTCATGTGAACTTTTCATCTCTGTTCCCATTATTGTAGCCATTGTTATTACTCTACCTAATGCTGCTGTTGCTAATGGACTTAAGTCATGTGTTAGCCTTGCTTTTTCTACCATTTCTGTTGTATTTGCACATATTACTGAAACTTTTTTATCATATGCTAAAAATTTAACTATTTTATCTGTCATTTTATTTCTCCCTTAACTGCTCTTTTATTCTAATTACTTATTTATTTTTGACGTATACTGTCTTTGTGTCATAAGCTAATTCTATTTGTTCTTCTCTTAATATTTTCATAATTTTATAATTTATATTTTCTTTTTCTGCCACATAGCTTGGGTAATCTACTGATTCTGTATAACTACTAATTAAAATATTGATTCCATTATCTTTAATTTCATCAAACTTCACAATAATAGACTCGTCATAAATTGCATCTCTTGATTGTAGCATATCTTCTACCTTAGTTTTAAATTTCTCTAATTTATCTAAAGGAGTATCTATTTGTATGCACAAATTTGTTCTATATCTTCTTTTTTCCATTTTACTCCAATTTATTATAGAAGAATTTGATATTATTGAATTTGGTACATTTAATAATGAATTTTCAAATGTACGTATTCTTGTACTTCTAAATGTAATGTCTTCAACTGTCCCTTCATATTTGTCAATTTCAATCCAATCACCAACAACAAATGGCTTATCCATAAAAATTACTAGACCACCAAATAAATTTTTTGCAGTATCTTGTGCAGCAAGTGTTACTATTACACCACCAATTCCTAATCCTGCTACTAGTCCATTTAAGTTTACTCCTAATAATGTTATTACAATGAAGCCCGCAATTATATATATTATTGCTCTTACTATTTTTAGCATAAAGTCAAACATTGTGTCTTCTTCATCTTTGTCCAACTTTTGTTTTAAAGTTATTACTAGTGTTGACTTTGGTGTAAAACTTTCTGCTATTCCTTTAGCAAATGCCATAACACTTACTATTTCAAATATTTTTGTAACTAAGTTAGTAAATTTTTCATTTATGTTTAGTGGCTTTTCTAGAAATATTATTGCTATATAAAAGCCTAATATTATGAAAAATACTTTTAAAGGCTTATAAAAAGCACTCTCTTTTATTTTTTTTGAATTTTTTATTCTAAATTTAAACATTCTAATAATGATATATGATAAAACAGAACTAAAAATTCTAAAAAATAATATTATTCCAATCGCAATTAGTATATCTATTATCTGAATTGATGTTATACGTCCTATAAATTCTGCTATTTGGTCCATTATTTTCCTCCGCATTATCCCATATAATCTCTTAGCTTTTTACTCCTACTTGGATGTCTAAGCTTTCTAAGTGCTTTTGCTTCTATTTGTCTTATTCTTTCACGAGTTACATCAAATTCACGTCCTACTTCTTCTAATGTTCTTGCTTTTCCATCTTCTAATCCAAATCTTAATTTTAATACTTTTGCTTCTCTTGGTGTTAGTGTTTCCATTACTTCTTCTAATTGTGCTTTTAATAGTGTATATGCTGCTGCATCATGTGGTGCTGGTGAATCATCATCTTGTATAAAGTCTCCTAGATGACTGTCTTCTTCTTCGCCTATAGGGGTTTCTAAAGATACTGGATCTTGTGCTATTTTTTGAATTTCCATTACTTTTTCTACTGGTATTTCCATTTCTTCTGCTATTTCTTCTGGGCTTGGCTCTCTTCCTAATTGTTGTAATAAGTGTCTTGATGTTCTTATTAATTTGTTTATTGTTTCTACCATGTGTACTGGAATTCTTATTGTTCTTGCTTGGTCTGCAATAGCTCTTGTTATTGCTTGTCTTATCCACCATGTTGCATAAGTACTGAATTTGAATCCTTTTGTGTAATCGAATTTTTCCACTGCTTTTATTAGTCCCATGTTTCCTTCTTGGATTAAATCTAAAAATAACATTCCTCTTCCAACGTATTTTTTTGCAATACTTACTACTAATCTTAAGTTTGATTCTGCAAGTATTTGCTTTGCTTCTTCATCTCCTTCTAAGATTTTTTTTGCTAGTTCTAATTCTTGCTCATATGTTAGAAGTGATATTCTTCCTATTTCTCTTAAATACATTCTTACTGGGTCATCTACATTTATTCCTTCATACGTTGTTTCTGTTATTTCATCAAGTTTTAAGTCTTCTACTTCTTTTAAATCTTCAATGTCTGGCTCTTCGTCTACATCATCACTTAATAAATCTACACCTAATTCTTCAAATGCGTCAAATACTTTGTCTATTTGGTCTGGATTTACATCATCTAATTCTGAAGCTAAATCTCCATATGTTATGGTTCCTTTTTCTTTAGCTTTTTTTAATATGCTATTTACTTTTTCGTCTTTTATATTATCTTTTTCTTGGTCATTTTTATTTTCTTCTACTTTTTGTTTTGCTACTTTTCTTGCTCTTTCAATTTTTTCTTTTTTGTTGCTTTCTTTATTCTCTTTTACTTCTTTTTTATTTGCCATTATTTTAATTCACCCCTATTTGATTTTAGCTAGTGCAATAATAATTTCACTTAGCTCTTTTTCTAATTTTTTCTTTTCTTCTATATTTATATCGTCTTTTTCTAATTCTCCTAAAATGTTGAACTTTCTTTGATTAAGTTTTTCTTTTTGGTAATTCTGTATTATA
>CARBKU010000005.1:0-8087 GCA_948946035.1 uncultured Clostridia bacterium | reverse complement strand
TTTTTCTATGTCTGTTAATTCATAATCATCTGCCATTATCATAGTTATATGATTTTGTTCTTCTTCACTTAAGTTGTCCAATATTCCATTAATATTACTATTTCCTTTTTCGAATTCTTCATACAATTTTTTTGCTATCTTTTGATTTATTTTTTCTTTGAAGTCTTCTATTTTTATATTATATTTTATAACTTGATATATATTTAAGTCCCCCATTAGTAATATTGCTAATACTGTATTTTCACGTTTTATTATAGTTTCTGGAATAATTTCTTCTATGTTTTGATGTTTTATTATTGGCTTTGCTTTTTCTAAAACTTTTTCTCCATTTGTTTTTGAGTATGATAGTTTATTTACTTCTGCATATATTGCTTCTTTTGATATGTCATATGTTTTCGCAATTTTTTCTATATATATTTCTTTTTCTATTGTGTTGTCTATTTTGGATATTAATTTTGCTATTTGATTTAAAAATTTTATTTTATCACTTGTGTTATTTAAATCTAAGTCTTTTTTTAATAATTTTACTTTGAACTCTATTACTGATAATGCTTTTTCTACTAAATTTTGAAATCTTATGTTTCCATATTTTATAATGTATTCGTCTGGATCTTTTGCTCCTTCCATTTGTAAAATTCTAATGTCACATCCCATGTTTTGCATTATATCTATCGCTCTCATTTTGGCTGTTTGTCCTGCTTCGTCTGAGTCAAAACTTAATATTATTTGTTCTGAGTTTTTTCTTAGTAACCACCCTTGTTGTTGTGTTAGTGCAGTTCCTAAAGATGCTACTACATTTGTTATTCCTCTTTGGTGTAATGATATTACATCCATATAGCCTTCTACTATTAGTAGTTTTTTTGTGTCACCTTTTTTTGCTACGTTTAACCCAAATAAATGCCTTCCTTTACTATATACTATGTTTTCTGGCGAATTGATGTATTTGGGCTTTGAGTCATCTAGTACTCGTCCACCAAATGCAATTACTTTTCCTCGTACATCACATATTGGGAACATTAGTCTGTTTCTGTATCTATCAATGTATGTTCCATTGTCATTTTTGTTTACTAATCCTGATTCTAAAATTTCTTTTTCTTCAAATCCTTCTTTTTTTAGTTGTTTATATAGCTCATCAAATTTTCCTGAAAATCCTATTTTATATGATTTTAGTGTTTCGTTTGTTAGTGCTCTTTTTTTTATGTATTCTTGTGCTATTTTTGATTCTGGTTTGTATAGGTTTTTGTGATAGTAGTTTGCTGCATATTCGTTTACTTTATATACTTTTGCTTTTAGCTCTTCTTTTGCTATGTCTCCTTTGTTTTCTATTGTTGGTAATTGTATGTTTGCTCTTTCTGCTAACATTTGTACTGCTTCTATAAAGTTTATTCCTTCTATTTTTGTTAGAAATGTGAATATGTTTCCCCCTACTCCACATCCAAAACAATGAAATATTTGTTTATCTGGTGATACTGAAAATGATGGTGATTTTTCGTTGTGAAATGGACATAATCCAAAATAGTTTCTTCCACTTCTTTTTAAATGCATATATTGTGATATGATATCTACTATGTCGTTTGTTTGTCTTACTTCTTCTATAATTTCATCACTATATCGTGGCATTTTTTCCTCACTTTCTTTCAAAATATTTCAATTTACGGTATACTATTATATTATTCGACGCATTTTACATAAATCCTTCATTTATTTTTGTGTTTTTTATATCTAAATTCTTGTTACATTGAAAATATAGACCATGTAAAAAAATTTACTTGGTCTATATTTCAATATATAATTTTATATAAATTTAATTTTTAGTAGGAATTCTAACTACCACTTCTGTTCCTTGACCTACCACACTTTTAATATCAATACTTCCACCATTTTTATCTAAAATTTCCTTTGCAATAGAAAGCCCCAAACCTGTTCCCCCCATTTCTCTAGTACGAGCTTTATCTACTCTATAAAACCTTTCAAAAATTCTAGTTAAATCTTCTTCTGGTATTCCTATACCATTATCAAAAACTTTTATATAAGCATCATTATATACAAATCCCACATAAATTTTAATTTCTCCTTTTTCTGGAGTATATTTTATACTATTTGTTAAAATATTTAACACAACTCTTTCAATATCATATTTATCTGCATATACTGGTGGAACATCAGCAGTTACAAAACAGCTAACAACATGATTTTTCTTTTGAATTTCTATACCTAACTTTTCTTGACAACTTTTGACTAAGTCTCCTAAATCAAATGGTTCTTTTTGTGTTCCTTTTTTATTATTATCATACCTTGATAATGTTAATAAATCTGTTACAAGTCTTGCCATTCTTCTTGCTTCTGATGCAATAACATTTAAAAATTTGTCTTGAGTTTCTTTATCGTATTCTCCTTCTAACAATGTATCTGCATATCCCATTATTGATGTAATAGGAGTTTTAAGTTCATGTGAAACATCTGCAACAAATTCCTTTTGCATATTATCTAACTGAACATGTTCTGTTATATCTTGTATTACTGCAATTACTCCATTAGGTCTATCTGACTCATTTTTGAATGGTGCAAAAAATACATTTACATATCTTTCATCTACTTTAATTCTTTGTTCTGTTGATGTCCAATTTTCCAAATAAATTATTTTTTCCATATTTATATTAAGTTCAAACTTTTTAAAAATATCTTCAAATGTACTGTCTTCTGGTCTTATACTTAGAAATTTTTTAGCAGCTGGATTTATTAAAATAATATCACCTTTCATATTAAATGCTATAATTCCATCAGTCATATGAAGTAATATTGTTTCTATTTGATTTTTTTGTGTGGAAACTTCACTTAATTTATCTTTTAATTCTGTTGTCATAATTCCAAATACATTTTTTAAATCTGCAATTTCTTTTCTTTTTTTACCTTTTGAATTGATTTTACTTGAACTTTCATCATCTGTTGTTATTTGTTCTGCACTTTTAATTAATTTATTTAATGGATATATCACAAATCTTGATAGAAATATCGCTATTAGTAGTCCTACAACTATAAAAACTATACTTGCGATTATTAATATTGTTTTTGTATTTATATTTAACTGATTTAAAATTTCTAAAGTTTGTTTAGTATTTTGGACTTGTCCATTTTGAATTTGCATACTTGCATAATTTATTGAATTAAGAAAAAATATTCCTAATCCACTAATAATTATTATGCCTATTAAAAAGAACACAAGTATAATTCTAAATTGTAAATTTTTAAACATCTTTTAACCCCTATTTTACTAATTTTTTAACTTCCTCATATATTTTTTCTTCAACATTATTAGTAGAAACTTTTAAAGCATTTTCACCCATTTCTTTTATTTTACTTTTATGCAATATAATTTCTTTAATAGTATTATTTAGCTTATTTTCTTCTATTTCATCATCCAATATAATTTTTGCAGCTTTTATGTTTTCTAACACCTTAGCATTATATAATTGATGATTATGGCTTACATTTGGTAGTGGTACTAATATTGATGGTTTTCCTAAATTTGATATTTCTGTAATTGTCATTGCTCCACTTCTTGCAACTATTATATCAACAATATTCATTATTTCTTCCATATTATATATATATGGTAGCACTTTAGTTTTTGGAATATTATCTATGTTAATGTTATTTTTTTCTACTTCTTCTTTTATAATATCATATTGTTTTGGCCCAGTTGCCCATATAATTTGATAATCATTATTTAATTTATTTTTTATTATTTTTATTATTGCATCATTAATTCTTTTAGCACCTTGACTTCCTCCAAAAACTAAAACTGTTGGCTCTGACAATTTAAGACCTAATTCTCCTATTATTTTTTCCTTTTGTTCAGTTGAATATTCTTTCTTTTTAATTTTTACTGGAGTTCCTGTATATACAATATTTGATGCATTTTTTATTCTTGGAATTGCATCTTTAAAAGATACTAAAATAGTATTTGTTTTTTTTGCAAGCATTTTTACAGCTTTTCCAGGAAATGCATTGCTTTCATGTAACATTGTTGGTATTCCTAATTTATGTGCTACACTAATTGATGCTCCGCAAATATAACCACCTGTTCCTATTACTATATCTGGCTTAAATTCTTTTATTATCTTTTTTGCTTGACCTAACCCTTTATATGTTTTGTACATTTTTTTTAGATTATCAATTGATACTTTTTTACTTAAACCATAAGCTTCAATTGTTCTAAGTTCATATCCCGCTCGTGGTACTAAATCATTTTCTAGTCCTCTTGTTGTTCCTATAAATATTATTTTTGAGTCTTTTTCTTCGTGCTTTATTTTATTTGCAATTGCTAATCCAGGATTAATATGACCAGCAGTACCTGCTGCTGCAATGATTACTCTCATTATTACGTTCTCCCATTCATCGCTATTCTTAATCTTTTTGCTTACTTTTTCCTCCATAACAAAAATCACCCAAATCATCCTTTTGTTGCTGTTGCTCGAGATATGTTAAGCAAAACCCCAATTTCACACAGTAGTATAAATAAAGCTGTTCCTCCGATAGCTAAAGAATGGTAATGGCATTCCTGTTGCTGGCATTGAAGATGTTACTACTGCTACATTTATTATTACTTGTATTGCAACTAATGATGTAATTCCAATAGCTACAAGACTTCCAAACATATCTGGAGCCCTCATTGCTATTAAAACTCCTCTCCATATGAATATTGCAAATAATATTAGTACAAATGCACATCCAATAAATCCTAATTCTTCTCCTAATATTGAAAATATAAAGTCATTATGTGGTTCTGGTATGTATAAAAATTTTTGCTTGCTTTCTCCTAGTCCTACTCCAAATAGTCCTCCTGAACCAATTGCATATAAACTTTGTATTACTTGCCACCCTGTATCTGTTGCATCTTTCCATGGATCTATGAAAGTAATAACCCTTTGTAATCTATATGGTTCTTTTATAATTAAGATTACTAGTAATGGAATTCCAGCTATTCCTCCTGTAGCTAAAAAGTCCTTAAATTTACAGCCAGCCATTATCATCATTATGCTACAAATTCCAATTATAACAATTGAAGCACTAAAATGTGGCTCTAATAATAATAGTCCAATTATTGGCGCTAGTAAAATTATATTTTTTATAAATCCTTTTGCATATTTGTCTAATTCATCTCTATTTTTTACTAAAATTCCAGCATAGAATATAATCATTAATAATTTTACTATTTCTGATGGTTGAACTGATAATGTTTCTGTAACATATATCCATCTTTTTGCTCCATTTACTTTTCTTCCTGCAACTAATACTAATGCTAATAATATAAATGCTAGTATCCAAGCATGTTTATAAAATTTTTGATAAAATCTGTAATCTATTTTAGATATAAATAGCATTGCAATTATTCCTAATACTGCAAATAATAATTGCTTTGAAAAGTAAGAATAGCTATTTCCACTTTCTGCCAAAGCAGATGGTGAACTTGCTGATAATACCATTATTAGACCAATTGATAATAATAAAAGTATAGTAATTAATAATGTAAAATCAATTGGATTATTTAGAAAACTTGAAAAATTTTTTTCTTTTCTCTTCTTTTTCATTGTCTTATCCTTTCTAAAAGTTTTTCTATACTACTTTTAGGCCAATAACACATAATACTAGTGTTATTAAGCTAAATACAATAACTACTTTACTTTCTTTCCATCCTGATAATTCAAAATGATGATGTAAAGGAGCCATTTTAAATATTCTATTACCAGTTTTCTTAAAATATGCTACTTGAATTATAACAGATAAAGTTTCTAAAACAGGTACAAGTGCTATTATTAGTAATAACAATGGAATTTTTAAATATAATGCCATTGCAGAAATTACTCCACCTAACAATAGTGAACCTGTATCTCCCATAAATACTTTTGCTGGATGTAAATTAAACATTAAAAATCCTAATATTATACCAACTATGACACTTCCAAATATTCCAATTTCTTCTACCTGAAATAAAATTCCTATAATTGTTAAACATGTGACTATTATTACACTTACACTTGAAGAAAGACCATCTATACCATCTGTTAAATTTATTGCATTAGTAGTTCCTAATATAACTATTATAGCAAATGGAACATATACATATATTGGAATTGTTACTATTTGTTTTAAAAATGGTATATATGTTTCTGACCCTATATGTAATCCATACTGTAAATAAACTACATATGCTACTGATATTATTAATAGACCTAACATTTTATATGCTGGTTTTAATCCTTTTGTATTTTTTAATACTAACTTTTTAAAATCATCTATAAAACCTATTAGACCAAATCCTATTGTTAACAACAAAATAGGAAATAGCTTATTTGCTATTTCATTTTGCCCTTTTATTATAAAATATATATCTATTAATGTTATCATAATAATCATTGCAATTATCATGATAATTCCTCCCATTGTTGGAGTCCCTTGTTTTTTTAGATGTGACTGTGGTCCATCATCTCTTTCTATTTGTCCTACTTTTAATTTTCTTAGTATTGGTATTATTATAATTCCTAAAATAATTGATATTATAAAAGATATGATTAATATTACTGTCTGAAATTTCAAATTTATCAAACCTTTCTTCCTTGACGTTTATTTTTTCTTTTTATCTTTTTCGTTTTCTATTTCTTCTATTAAATCTTTAACAATAATTCTTTCATCAAATGGGTGCTTTACTCCATTGATTTCTTGATATGGCTCGTGACCTTTTCCAGCTAAAACAACAATGTCTCTTTTGGTTGCCATTTTTATTGCTTCTTTTATTGATTCAATTCTATCTACAATAACTATATATTTTCCTTTTGTCTTTTTTATTCCTTCTTCTATTTGATTTACTATTTTTTGTGGATCTTCTGTACGAGGATTGTCTGATGTAATAAAAGTATAATCTGCTATTTTACCTGAAATCTCTCCCATTATAGCCCTTTTGCTTGTATCTCTGTCTCCTCCACATCCAAATACTGATATTACTTTTCCTCTTGTATAACTTTTTACAGCTTGTAATATACTTTGAAGACTCTCTGGAGAATGAGCATAATCTATCATTATTGGTATTTCTAATTTGTTATCAACTAATTCTGATCTACCTGGTACTCTTACTTCTTCTAGTGCTTGTTTTACAGATTCTGGTGATATTCCAAATTTTTGTGCAACACAAATTGCTGCTAATGAATTATATACACTAAATCTTCCTGGTATGCATGTTTTTACTCTTTCGTTTTTATCAGTAATTTTTACACGAAAGTCAACATATGAATTTGTAATTGTTATATCTTTTGCTAAAACATTTGCAAAATTGTCAATACCATATGTTGTTATATTGTTGTCAGGAAATAAGTTTGGAATTTTTGCTCCATGTAAATCATCTACATTTACTATTCCTGTTTTGCACATTTTAAATAATTTCAATTTTGAATTGAAATAATCATTCATGTCTGGGTGTTCATTTGGACTGATATGATCTTCTGAAAAGTTTGTAAATAATACAATGTCAAAAGCACATCCATCTACTCTATGTAGTTTTAAACTTTGTGATGATACTTCCATTACAACAACTTCTACTCCTTCTTTTACCATTTGAGCAAAAATTTGTTGTAATTCTAAGCTTTCTGGTGTTGTTCTATCACTATCTTTTATTTTCTTTCCATTTATATATGTTGCTATTGTTCCTATTAAACCTACTTTTTTTCCTGCTTTTTCTAAAATTTCTTTTATCATAAATGTTGTTGTTGTTTTTCCTTTTGTTCCTGTTACTCCTATTAGCTTAAATCTTTGTGATGGGTTTTCGTAAAAATTTGCTGAACAAATTGCTAATGCTTCTCTTGTATTTGTGGCTTGTATAACTGTTATGTTTTCAGGTATTTTTATAGATTTTAAGTCACATCCTTCTTCTATTATTATTGCTGTTGCTCCATTTTGTATTGCATTTTCTATGTATTGATGTCCATCCACTGAAAATCCTTTTATTGCTATAAATAGGTACTCTTCTTTTATTTCTTTCGAATTTTAGATCGGAAGAGCACACGTCTGAACTCCAGTCACATGACAGGATCTCG
>CARBKU010000004.1 GCA_948946035.1 uncultured Clostridia bacterium | reverse complement strand
AGTACAAAAGCTACAGAAGAAGATACTAATAATGAAAAAGAAGAAAAGAATACAACAGATAGTAATAATACAAATAATAATACTAATATAACAAACAGCACAAATACAAATAATAACATAATAACTAATAACACAACAAATAGTAATGCAACAAATAGTAACAAAAATAATGTATCAGCAAATCAAACAAATACTAATACAAATACAGCAAATCAAACTACAAATACATCTAATAGTAATATGCAAAACAACACAACAAATAACAATGTAACAAATACTACAATAGATAGAGAACAAGTAGAACAAAAAGAAAACGAATCAGAATTCATGAGTTTAAATGAATCAGCTACAATAGGTGTAAAATATAGAACACATGTACAAAATGTTGGATGGAAATCATATGTAGAAAATGGTGTTACATCAGGAGAAGCAGGTAGTAACAAAAGAATAGAGGCTATAAATATAAGTTTAACAAATGCTCCAGCAAATGCAAGAATAGAATATCAATCACATGTACAAAATGTTGGATGGCAAAATTGGAAATCAAATGGAGCGTTATCAGGAACAGAGGGTCAGTCAAAAAGAATAGAAGCTATAAAAATACGTTTAATTAATGTATCAGGATATAGCATAGAATATAGAGCATATATACAAGGAAGAGGATGGCAAAAATGGAAAAAGAATGGAGAAATAGCTGGAACAACTGGAGAAAATTATAGAATAGAAGCTATTCAAATTAAAATAACAAAATCAGAAGATGTTTTAAAAGAACCAGAAGTACTATATCAATCACATGTTCAATGTGTAGGTTGGCAAAATGTAGTAAATGAATGGAATTTATCTGGTACAACAGGGCAATCAAGAAATATAGAAGGAATTAAAATAAATTTAAATGAAGCTAATTCAAATAGCAAAGTTAGTTATCAAGCACATGTGGAAAGTATAGGATGGCAAGGATGGAAATCAAATGGACAACTTGCTGGAACAGAAGGTAAATCAAAAAGGATAGAGGCTATTAAAATTACAGTAGAAAATTTAGAAGGATATAACATAGAATACAGAGCCTATGTACAAGGATATGGATGGCAAAAATGGAAAAAGAATGGAGAAATGGCTGGTACAACTGGTCAATCTAAAGGGATTGAAGGTATTCAAATTAGAATTATTCAAAAAGGTAAAGAGAAAATAGAACCAGAGGTAAAATACCAAGCACATGTACAAGATATTGGATGGCAACAAATAACACCAGAA
The DNA here is from genome assembly GCA_948946035.1 of uncultured Clostridia bacterium. GTDB lineage: Bacteria > Bacillota > Clostridia > TANB77 > CAG-508 > CAG-269. The sequence continues at coordinate 20,945 of CARBKU010000004.1, read as the reverse complement.
GGACTTTTAGCAGGAACAACTGGTCAATCTAAAAGAGTAGAAGCTTTAAAAATTCAACTAGAAGATGTGCCAAGTAATGCAAAAGTTTTGTATAGAACTCATGTACAAGATGTTGGGTGGCAAAACTGGGTTTCAGATGGTCAATTAGCTGGAACACAAGGAAAATGTAAAAGAATAGAAGCACTTCAAATTAAATTACAAGGGTTAGACAATTATACAGTAGAATATAAAGTACATATTCAAGATTATGGTTGGAGTCAATGGTATATAGATGGAGAAACAGCTGGTACTGTTGGAAAATGTAAAAGAATAGAAGGAATTAAAATAAGAATTGTTCCTAAATATAAAAGACAATATAAGGGAATAGATGTTAGTGAATGGAATAAAGAAATCAACTGGAAACAAGTAAAAGCATCAGGTGTTGATTTTGCAATGATAAGAATAGGTTATCGTGGTTATAGAACAGGAAAGATTGTTCAAGATAGTAAATTTTTAGATAATATAAAAGGAGCCAAAGCAGCTGGAATTAAAGTAGGTGTATATTTCTTTACACAAGCAATTAATCTTTCAGAAGGACAAGAAGAGGCAGATTGGGTAATTAATACTTTAAAAAATAACAAAATTACGATTGAATATCCAATAGCAATTGATACTGAAGATTCAGGTGCAAGAGGTAGTGGCTCAGCACCAGGAAGAGCTGATTTGTTAGATAAAAAGAATAGAACAAATGCAATAGTAGGTTTCTGCAATCAGGCTCAATTAAAAGGATATACACCAATGATTTATGCAAGTAGAGATTGGTATTATGAAAATTTAGAATTTTCACGTATTTCACAATATCAAATTTGGCTTGCTCATTATACAGGAAGTACATCAAAACCAACAAACTTTAAATACAATTACGACATGTGGCAATATACTAGTTCAGGATCTGTATCTGGAATTTCTGGAAGAGTAGATTTAAATGTAGGATATAGAAGATATTAGAAATGGTGAATCCTATGAAAAAAATTAAAATTTTATCAATATTAACTATTTTTATAATATTGATAAATATGGTAGCCACAACAGTATTTTCAATTTCTGAAGAAATAAATAATAACGACAAAGGAGCGGGTCAAGTCCGCTCTTTTGTTACAGAAGAAAAAGATGATAATATAGAATTGTGGATAATAACATTAATAATTCAATAATTGAAAATGAAGATAATGAATTAGAAAAAGATGAAAAACTAGAAAATAATGTAAAAAAAATAGAAGAAGAAAAAACAAATAAAGAAACATATCAGTTACAAGAACAAACAAGTGATTTGGAAGAAAAAGACAAAATTAGCACAGAATTAATAGAAAATTTAGAGTTTTCAGCTTATATAAATGTAAATGAATATAAAATAGGAACATTTCTATCAAAAGGAATATATTACTTATTTGTGCCAAAAACAGTAGATATAAAATCATTAGAAATAATATATCAATATGGAACAGATATTAAACAAGTATCTTCTGGAACAATAGATGTTGCAAACAAAAAGATAATAAATAATTTTTCTGTAAACGATACAATAAAAATAACTGCAAATGATAATAAAAGTTACACAATAAAAGTTATGCAATCAGATATACCAAGTATATGTATTAATTTAAAAAATGATGTATTACTTTCAACAGTTCATTTAGGAAGTAAGGACGTAAAATATGATGCATCTATGCAAATAATAGGGGCCAATGATAATAGTTATAATATTTCTGACGATGCTATTCAATTCAAAGGAAGAGGAAATAGCACATGGAAAATGGATAAAAGAGGATATCAAATAAAATTAGACAAAAAACAAAATCTTTTGGGAATAGGAAATGGGAAATCTAAAAAATGGGTTTTATTAGCAAATCAGGCAGATAGAACATTATTAAGAAATAAAGTAGCATATGACTTAGGAGATAATGCTCAAAAAGTAGCATTAAATAGTTTTGAAAAGGCAATAAATAACTTTGAAACGCAACTTAACAATAAAGCATCTTGAGATGAAATAAAAAAGATAATAGATGTAGAATCTTTTGCAAAATTATATCTAGTTATGGAATTATCAGAAGACCCAGATGGTTTTTATTCAAGTACATTTTTATATAAAGATGGAGATAATGATGTTATCCATGCTGGACCAGTATGGGATTTTGATGTAGCTTTTGGATATTATAAGACAGCACATTAAGGTGGAGATGCAAATACAGATTATATTTTAAATTATAAACCAGATACATTGTATACTCGGACTATTTCAATATAATCAATTTGTAGAATTAGTAAATACTACTTATACAAATCAATTAAAACCTAAATTTCATAACATTATCAACAAAATTGATAGCATTAAAGAGAATATAGAAAATTCAATTGAAATGAATTTTGTTAGATGGAATAATTTATTAGGAAATACTTTTGAAAACCCTACAACAACACCAAATGGAAAAACATATGAATCAGAATTAAATTACTTAAAAAATTGGATTACTAAAAGAGTTGATTATATGGATAGTAGGTATAATATATCAACGGGTGAGTATAAAGGACATATTCAAGATTATGGATGGGACAGCTTTAAAAAAGATGGACAAACAGTAGGAACTGTTGGAAAATCAAAAAGAATAGAGATTTTGCTGGTACAGAAGGTAAAAGCAAAAGATTAGAAGGAATTAAAATTAAGTTGGATAATCCAAATTATTATGTTAGATATAGAACTTATATTCAAAATAAAGGTTGGGGTTCTTGGGTTTCAGATGGAGAGATGTCTGGAACAGAAGGAAAATGTTTAAGATTAGAAGCTATTCAAATTGAAATTGTAAAAAAATAGTTATAATTCATACTATAACAGAATTGTTATTTTGCCACTTTGAAACAGAGAATTTTGGAATATTAATATCAACTACTCGTTCCCAAAGGGTTATAATTATATTTTTTTGTCACTGCCCCATTCTAAAAATTCTCTGTTTCAAAGTTGAAAAATGGCAATATTGTTATGGTGTAAATCGTAATAAAAAAAAGTACAAGAAAAAACTTGTGCTTTTTTTTATTAAATGATATTATATAAACGAAAAATAGAAAGGAAGTGTAATTATGAAAATACTAATTACAGGAGCAAATGGAATGCTTGCAAAATCTGTAAAAAAGAGATTAGAAAAAGGAAACGAATTAATTTGCACTGATGTAGCAGACTTAGATATAACAGACGAAAATGCTGTAATAAAATATGTAGAAAATATAAGACCAGATTATATAATTAACTGTGCAGCATATACAGCTGTAGACAAAGCAGAAGAGGCAGGAGAAATAGTAGAAAAAATAAATGCAGAAGGACCAGCAAACTTAGCAAAAGCATCAAAAACAATAAATGTACCATTAATACATATTAGTACAGATTACGTATTTGGTGGAGACTTAGATATAGAAAAAGTTTATAAAGAAGATGACCAAAAAATACCAGTAACAGCATATGGAATTACAAAATTACATGGAGAAGAAAAAATACAAGAAAATACTGACAAGTATTATATATTTAGAACAGCGTGGTTATATGGAGATGGAAACAATTTTGTAAGAACAATGTTAAATTTAGGAGAGCAAAAAGATGAAATTAGTGTTGTAAGTGATCAACATGGTTCACCAACATATGCAGAAGACTTAGCAAACATTATTGGAGAAGCAATAGAAAAAGAAATTCCATATGGTGTATATCATGCAACAAATGAAGGATATACAACATGGTATGACTTTACAAAAGCAATATTTGAATATGCAGGAATAATTTGCAAAGTAAATCCAGTTACAACAGAGCAATATATAGAAATGATGAAAATAACTCAAGCAAAAAGGCCTAAAAACTCTCAGTTGTCAAAACAAAAATTAATAGAACAAGGAATTAATGTACCAGACTGGGAAGATGGGCTTAAGAGGTATTTAAAAGAAGAAGGAAAAATTTGAAAAATAATTATATAATAAGAAAGGATATAAAAATGAAAAATAGAAAAGGAATTATATTAGCAGGAGGAAGTGGAACAAGACTATATCCACTAACAATTGCAATTTCGAAACAAATTATGCCTGTATATGATAAACCAATGATTTATTATCCATTATCTGTATTAATGGAGGCAGAAGTAAAAGAAGTATTAATAATTTCTACACCAAGAGATGTAGTTACTTTTAAGGAATTATTAGGAGATGGTTCACAATGGGGAATGCATTTTGAATATAAAGTGCAAGAAAAACCAAATGGACTAGCAGAAGCATTTATAATTGGTGAAGAATTTATAGGAAAAGATAATGTTGTTATGATATTAGGAGACAACATGTTCTATGGTTCTCACTTACCAGAAATATTAAAAAGAGCAAACTTAAGAGAAAATGAATCAACTATATTTGGATACTATGTAAAAGACCCTAGAGCATATGGTGTTGTTGAAATAAATAAAGACGAAAAAGCTGTATCAATAGAAGAAAAGCCACAAGATCCAAAATCAAATTATGCAGTTCCAGGCTTATATTTCTATACAAATGATGTAATCGAAATAGCAAAAAATGTTAAGCCATCAGACAGAGGAGAGTTAGAAATAACATCTGTAAATGATGAATATATGAAAAGAGGTCAATTAACAGTAGAAAAATTAGGTAGAGGAATGACTTGGTTTGATACAGGAACACATGATGCTTTATTAGAAACAGCTAGTTTTGTGCAAACTATAGAGAAAAGACAAGGAATGCAAGTATGTTGTCCAGAAGAAATTGCTTATAAAAATGGATGGATAACAGCAGAAAAATTGTCAAAGTTGGCAGATAAGTATATGAAAACAGCATATGGACAATATTTGAAAGATTTGGCAACAAATAGATTTGGTGAAGAGTAAGCTATAAATTACTGCTCTTATGATGTTAGATATTTGTGCTAATAATTTAATAAACTGAAATGTAAAAGGAGTGAAAATAGTGGGAAAGTTTAAGAAAATAGAAACGTCAATAGAAGGTGTATATATTATAGAACCAACAGTTTTTGGAGATAGTAGAGGTTACTTTATGGAGACATATAGTACAGCTGAATTTGAGGAAATTGGTTTGAATTATAATTTTGTACAAGATAATCAATCAAAATCAAGAAAAGGTGTTTTAAGAGGATTACACTTTCAAAAAGAAAATACACAAGCTAAATTAGTAAGAGTTATTAAAGGAGAGGTTTTTGATGTTGCTGTAGATTTAAGACCAGGTAGTAAAACATATGGAAAATGGGAAGGTGTAGTTCTTTCAGAAGAAAATAAGAAAATGTTTATGGTGCCTAGAGGATTCGCACATGGATTTTTAGTTTTATCTGATGAAGCAGAATTTTCATATAAATGCGATGATATATATAATCATGAAGCAGAAGGTGGATTAGCATGGAATGACCCAGATGTTGCAATTGACTGGCCTTTAGGAGATATTAAAGTTTCTGATTTATTAACTTCAGAAAGAGACGCAAAATGGCCATCATTAAAAGAATTGAAAGAAACAGACTTATTCAAAGACTTAAAATAAGGTAGGTGAAGTGATAGATATGTTAAAAGCTAAGGAAGTATTTAAAGAATATATCTCAAATTATGATATTACAGAACCACGAATAAATATAAAAATAATTCATATGTATCATGTTGCAGAAAATTCTAAAAAAATTGCTAAATTATTGGGACTATCAAAAGAAGATCAAGATTTAGCTGAACTAATAGGTCTATTGCATGATATTGGAAGATTTGAACAAGTTAGATTATATCATACATTTTCAGATAAAATTAGTATAGACCATGGTCAAAAAGGTGTGGAAGTTTTATTTGCAGATAAATGGATAAGAAAATTTTCACAAGATGAAACATATGATACTATAATATACAAAGCTATAAATAATCATAATAAATTTGAAATTGAAAAAGGATTATCAGAAGAAGAATTATTGCATTGTAAAATTATTAGAGATGCAGATAATGTGGATATATTTAGAGCAGTACTTGATGAAAAACAAAAACTAGAAGAATTTGGTCATTTAAATAGCAAAGACATATCAAAAGAAGTTTTAAGTTCTGATTTTTTTGAAGAATTTAAAAAAGAAAGACCATTGTTATATTCTAATGCTAAAACAGATATGGATATAATGGTTGCTATTTTAGCACATATTTATGTATTGAATTTCAATGTAAGTCTTGAAATTATAAAAGAAAATAATTATATTAATAGATTTATAAAAAGATTAAATTGTCAAGATGAATTTACAAAGCAAAAAATGAATGAAATTGCAATTATTGCAATGAATTATATAAATAGGAAAATAGAGAAAGGAAATAAGAAAAATGAGTAAAAATGTATTAGTAACAGGAGCAGCAGGATTTATAGGAGCTAACTTTGCAGAATATTTTGTAAATAAACATCCAGATTATAGAGTAGTAGTTGTTGATAAATTAACATATGCAGGAAATATTGACAACTTAAAGTTAGTGCAAAATAAAATAGTTTTTGAGCAAGCAGATATTTGTGATTTTGAAAAAATGAAAGAAATTTTTGATAAATATGATATAAATGGAGTAATTCATTTTGCAGCAGAATCACATGTTGATAATAGTATAAAAACTCCATTTGTATTTACAGAAACAAATGTAATAGGAACACATACACTACTAGAAGCAGCAAAACAAAAATGGGGAGAAGGAAGTGAAAATAAATTTGTTCATATATCTACAGATGAAGTTTATGGTTCATTAGGAGAAGAAGGATATTTCACAGAAAAATCTCCAATTCAACCAAGTAGTCCATATTCATCATCAAAAGCAAGTTCAGACTTAATTGCATTAGCATACAAAGAAACATATAAAATGAATGTAAATGTAACAAATTGTTCAAATAATTATGGACCATATCAACATAACGAAAAATTAATACCACATATGATTAAATTAGCTTTAAATGATGAAAAATTACCTGTTTATGGAACAGGAAAAAACATTAGGGATTGGTTATATGTAGAAGACCATTGCGAAGCAATTGATTTAGTATTTCATAATGGAGTATCTGGCGAAAGATATAATATTGGTGGTCATAATGAAAAAAGAAATATTGAAATAGTAAAACTAATTTTACAAAGATTAGGTAAATCAGAAGATTTAATTGAATATGTTGAAGATAGAAAAGGTCATGATTATAGATATGCTATTGACCCAACAAAAATAAAAAATGAACTTGGGTGGTATCCAAAAACAAAATTTGAAGATGGAATTGTAAAAACAATTGACTGGTATTTGGCAAATCCTGAGTGGCTTAAATAATTTACAAATGATAATAATTTAGTTTGAGATATTTTAAGTGGATGTTGATATAAAATGGATATATTAAAAATAACAAATGTAGAAAATTTATCAAAAGATGAAACTTTTAGTAGGTTTTTCTTTTATGGAATAGAGAATAAAGAAGATGTAAAAGAAGCAATTATATATTATTCTTCTCAAGAAGTCTATAAAAAACACGAAAATGAAAATTGGTATGAGTTATCAAATGATAAATTAATGCAGGAAATAATAGAAAAATCGGTTCAAAGATACAAACAATTTTATCGTTTTGTTGTAATGAATGATAGTTTTTCTAAAAAGTTTGAATATGATGTTAATTTAGAGCAAATAAAACAAGATATTATACAAAAAGTTAACACTTTACTTAATACTAAAATAGAAGAAATACACAAAGATAAAGATGGAAATTATTTTAGTATAATGAGAGATAAAATAGCTATTACAAAAGCAGGAATATTTTTTTCAACTAGAGAGGTTGAATTAAAAGACTTCAATGGTAATTACTATTATGAATATGAGCAAAGTCCAAACAATGAAGGTGATGGAATTAAAAATTATGATTCTGAATATTATACAAGAAAACATCCAAATGGTCTAAATGGAGAAGTTAAATGGACTAGGCAAATTTACGATATTTTAGTAAATTTGGAAAAAATAGAAAGTGCAGATGTACTTAAATATTATGAAATTTGGATTTATACAAAGTTAAAAAGAGCGATTTTAAGAGATAATCCAAATGAAATGGCTTATATGGAAAAATCTCTGGAAATGTTTGAAGAAAGGAAACAAAAAATTTTAGAACAAGGAAAAAATAGAGGAATAGAAATATAAAGTTCTATTCCTTTTTTTATTGTATCACACTAGTTACTAGATAATACTTTTACTAATATTATTCTATTAAAATACTGATATATAAATATTTCTTTGTATCTCGGTTCATTACATACATAAAAAAATCATATATTATAACCTACTCTTGAAAAAAGTCGAAACTTGAATATAACCAGTATTGTAATAGACTAATAAATATAGTATAATATAAAAAGTAAAAAAGGAGAATGATATAAAATGAATAAAAAAAGAATTATAACAGGAGATAGACCAACAGGAAGATTACACATAGGACATTATTTTGGGTCACTAAAAAAAAGAGTAGAATTACAAGAAAGTGGAGAATATGACCCATACATATTAATTGCAGATGTGCAAGCATTAACAGATAACTTTAACAATCCAGAAAAGGTAAGAAAAAACATAAGAGAAGTAGCAATTGACTATTTATCAATAGGAATTAACCCTAAAAAAACAACAATATATATACAATCAATGATACCAGAAGTTGCAGAACTAACTGTATTCTATTCAAACTTAGTAACAATAGCTAGATTACAAAGAAACCCAACTGTAAAAACAGAAATTGCTCAAAAGAAAGAATTATTTGGAGAAAGTGTAACATATGGATTTTTAGGATATCCAGTAAGTCAAGCAGCAGACATAACAGCATTTGAAGGAGAAATAGTGCCAGTAGGAGAAGACCAAGAGCCATTAATAGAACAATGTAGAGAAATTGTAAGAAAATTTAATAGCATATATGGAGAAGGAATACTAAAAGAACCAAAAGCAGTACTATCAAAATCAAAAAGAATAAAAGGATTAGACGGAAATGAAAAAATGGGAAAATCATTAGGAAATGCAATATATTTATCAGACACACCTGAAGAAATTACAAAAAAAGTAATGAGTGCAGTTACAGATCCAAATCGTATAAAAAAAGACGATATAGGAAATCCTGACATATGTATGGTGGCATATTATCATAACTTATTTACACCTAAAGAAAAAGTAAAAACTGTATGTGAAGAATGTAAAGCAGGAAAACGTGGTTGTGTTGCATGTAAAAAGCAATTAGCCCAAAATATTATAGAAGAATTAGAACCAATTAGAGAGAAAAGAGCATATTATGAAAAACATCCAGAAGAAGTTGACCACATATTAATAGAAGGAACAAAAAAAGCAAGAGAAGTTGCAAAACAAACTATGAAAAAAGTTAAAAAAGCAATGAAACTAGACTACTTTAATGGTGATTAATCATTGTGAAGAAGGAGGAAAAATGTTTACAGATTATACAAAGATAGTGATAAAAGCAGGAGATGGAGGAAATGGAGCTACAACATTTAGAAGAGAAAAATATGTAGCAGCTGGCGGACCAGATCGGTGGAGATGGAGGGAATGGAGGAAATATCTATTTCCAAGTTGATAAAGATAAAAATACGTTAATTGATTTTAGATATAATAAGAAATTCAAGGCGAAAAATGGAGAAAATGGAAGTGGAAATCATTGCAATGGAAAGTATGGAGAGGATTTATATATAAAAGTTCCAAGAGGTACTGTTATAAAAGATGTTGAAACAGGAAAAGTAGTAGTTGATTTATCTGAGCCTGACCAAAAAGAGTTAATACTAAAAGGAGGAAGAGGAGGAAGAGGAAATTCACATTTTGCAACAGCAACAAGACAAGCTCCTAGATTTTCAGAAGATGGAGAAAAAGGTGAAGAAAAGGAAATAATTTTAGAATTAAAATTATTAGCAGATGTTGGATTATTAGGTTTTCCTAATGTAGGAAAATCAACGTTTTTATCAACTGTAACAGAAGCTAGACCTAAAATTGCAAATTATCATTTTACAACATTAGAGCCAAACCTAGGAGTAGTGAAAACGAAAAATGGAGATGGATTTGTAATTGCAGATATTCCAGGAATAATAGAAGGTGCAAGTGAAGGAGTAGGACTAGGAATCCAATTTTTAAGACATGTAGAAAGAACAAGATTACTATTACATTTTTTAGATGTATCAGGTCAAGAAGGAAGAAATCCTGTAGAAGATTTTTATGCTATCAATAAAGAACTAAATAAATATAGTAAAAAGTTAAGCGAAAGAAAGCAGATAATAGTAGCAAATAAAATAGATGTAATGCAAGATAATGCTTTATTAAAAGATGTAGAAGAATTAGCTAAAAAAGAAGGATTAGAGTTATATAAAATTTCAGGAATAACAAAACAAGGAATTCAGGAATTGATAGACTTTGTAGCAGAGACTATAAAAACATTACCTAAAGAAGAATTGGTAGAAATAAAAGATAAAATTGTGTATACATTAGATGATGAAAAAGAACAATGGGAAGCTAAAAAGCAAGATGATATATTTATTGTTACAGGAAAAGCTGTTGAAAGATTAATGGGAAGAGTAAATATAGAAGATAATGAGTCAATGTTTTATTTACAAAAGAGTTTGAAGAATATGGGAATTGAAAGCAAACTAAAGGAAATGGGAATTTGTGAAGGAGATACTGTAATAATTGCAGATTGGGAACTAGAATGGTATGAATAATAATTTTTGGAAGATGATTTTGGGGATGGAGGAAAAAGTCATCTTCCATTTCTAACTAATTTACGCATTATAATAGCATTTTTATTTTTATAGTAATTTTTTCTAATACCAAGTTTTTTAAATCCAAATTTTTTATATAAATGAAGAGCAGAAAGATTTACTTCATTTACCTCAAGATTAATTGATTTTATACCTGAATTATTAGAAAGAGAAATTAAGTTTTCTAATAGTAGTGAGGCAATGCCTTTATTTCTATAAGTTTTTTTGGTAACAATATTCATAATATCTGCTTCATCAAAAATAATTTTTATACCAGCAAAACCTACAATTTCATTTTCAAGTTTTGCAACAATATATTTTGAATTAGAATTTAGTAGTTCTTCTTTTAAAGTTTCTGAATTCCAAAAGTCATCAAATTCAGTTATAAGAATGTCTTTAATGTTATTGAAATCAGATAAATTCATTACTGATATTTTTATATCCATAAAAAGAATCCTTTCATAATTAAATATTTGATATTAAGAATTATTTTTTAACATTTTTTCTTCTAATTGACTTTGAGCTTGAGGCTTTTTTAGGTATAAAGGTAATAATTCACAGAAATTTTTATTATTATATTTGTCTAATCCACATAATCCTAGATTATAGGAATTTAGGATGTTATTTGTCGAAATACTTGCGGTTGAAGATGATAATTGCTCTTGATAAATTTCTATTCCATCTCCAATAAAAGTTATGTTTTTATATTTTGAGGTTTCTTTTTTTAGATTATTTATAGTATCAGTTTTAGGACTTATTATTTCTTGTATTTGACTATTGTTTAATTGATAGATGGCATAATAGCAATTCTTATTTTTACAGTCAATGATACTACATATATAATCTCCATTTTTTAAGTCTTCTTTGATGTTATATGATAGACTTTCTAAAGAACTAACTCCAATACATGGGATTTTTAAACTATCATGAAATGCTTTTGCTGTTGAAATACCTATTCTTATGCCTGTAAATGAACCAGGACCTATATCACAAACAATTAGGTCTATGTTTTTTACGCTTAAGTTTGTTTGGGTAAAAGCATTATTTATCATGGGAAGTAGGTTTTCTGAATGAGTTCTTCCACTATTAGTATCTATATTTAGTAATAAATTTTTATCTTCCAAAATGGAAACACCACAAATATCACTTGCAGTATCAATACTTAATATTTTCAAAATAGTTTTCCATCCTTTCACAATTTGTATTTATTTTTAAAATTCTTATATTATCGTTTTTATCATCTTTTTCGAATGTTATGTGAGTATATTGTTTTGGCAAAATATCTTGTATTAGTTCACCCCATTCAATTATACTGATTCCTTTGTCAAAGTATTCTTCACCACCAATTTCATAAAATTCTGATGAGTCTTCTAATCTATATACGTCAAAATGATATATATTAATGTCTTTTTTTGTGTATTCGTTTACTATTGTGAATGTAGGACTAGAGATTTCATCTTCTAATCCAAAATAGCTTAAGAAACCTTCTGTAAATTTAGTTTTTCCAGAGCCTAAGTTTCCTGTTAAGATAATTATGTCTTTATTTTTACATATAGAAGCTAAGCTTTTTGCAAAAATCATTGTTTCTTCTTCACTTTTTGTTTGAAATTGGTAATTACTCATATTTACCTCCTATTTAATATCAATATTATAATATAAATAGTGTTATTATTCAAGATAAATAAGGTAATTGCTTAAAAGATTGTTACTAGATAATACTTTTACTAATATTATTCTATGAAAATGCTGATATATAAATATTTCTTTGTATCTCGGTTCATTACATACATAAAAAATTCTAATGAAATATATGGAGCCTCTTTCACTTAGTCCTCGCTACGCTCGACGCGAACATTACTCCATATATTTCAAAGAATTTTTAAATGCATTTCAATCACATTCGATATTGCATAAATATTTATATATCAGTATTTTCAAGATATTAAACACAAAAAAAGCATTATCAAGTAACAAAAGATTTATAACATTTTTTATTATTTAGAACTAAATCCTTTAAATATTTACAAATAAATTATTAAAAATTAAAAAAAGGGTTGATAAATAATTATACTTGTAATATAATTGTAATACTATTGTAATAAAGAAAAAAGAGTTATAGAAGGGAAGATTTCCATGTTTAAATTTGGTTTTGGACAAGATATAGGAATAGATTTAGGAACTGCCACAGTAATAGCATATATAAAAGGAAAAGGAATAGTATTAAGAGAACCATCAGTAGTAGCAGTAGATAACAACACAGGAGAAGTTCTATCAGTTGGAAAAGAAGCAAGAAGAATGCTTCGGAAGAACACCTGGAAATATCATTGCAACTAGACCATTAAGAGATGGAGTTATATCAGACTACACAGTAACAGAAAAAATGTTAAAATATTTCATACATAAAGTATGTGGAAAATCTGTATTTGCACCAAGAATAATGATATGTATTCCATCACAAGTAACAGAAGTAGAAAAAAAAGCAGTAATAGATGCAGCAACACAAGCAGGAGCTAGAAAAGTATGTTTAATAGAAGAACCAATAGCAGCAGCAATTGGAGCTGGAATTGACATATCAAAACCATGTGGAAATATGGTAGTAGATATAGGAGGAGGAACTACTGACATAGCAGTAATTTCATTAGGAGGATCTGTTGTAAGCACATCTTTAAAAGTAGCAGGAGATAAATTTGATGAATACATAGTAAAATACATTAAGAAAAGACATAATATTATGATTGGAGAAAGAACAGCAGAAGACTTAAAAATAAATATTGGATGTGTATTTCCAAAAATACAAGATACAGATATGGAAGTAAGAGGAAGAGATCTAGTAACAGGACTTCCAAAAACATTAAAAGTTTATTCAAGTGAAATGCTAGAAGCTCTAATTGAACCAGCAATGATGATAGTTGATAGTGTTCACTCTGTACTAGAAAAAACACCACCAGAACTTGCAGCAGACATCAGTGATAGAGGAATATACATGACTGGTGGAGGATGCTTAGTTGATGGATTAGATAAGCTTTTACAAGAAAAAACAGGAATAAATGTAATGATAGCACAAGATACAGTATCTTGTGTGGCTTTAGGTACAGGAAAAGCATTAGACAATTTAGATGTATTATAATTTAATAAGTAACTAAGTATTAAAATATAATTTATATGGAGAAAAATTAATGAAATTGCAAATAGTAGGAACAGGTTCGATACCTGTAAAAGAAAGAAATGCTTGTGCGTTAATTGATGATAAAATTTTAATAGACTGTGAAAATGGAATCATTAAAACATTAGAACAACAAGGAGTTAATATTAATAATATTGAGGCAGTTTTTATAACTCATTTACATGGAGACCACTTTTTAGATTTACCATTTCTTATTTTGCAAAGAACATTTAACAATCCAAAAAAAAATTAAAAATATATTGTCCAAAAATACTGAGAAAATGGTAGAAGAAATATATAACTTATGTTTAGTTGATGAGCCATTAACATATCAAAACATGAAAAATAAAGCAAAATTAGAATTTTATGATTCAAAAAATATGGTGAATGAGGAATTTATAGAAGGATATATTGCTAATTTATATTTAATGGATCATGGAAATTGTAAACCTGCTTTTGGAATATAATTAAGCATGAAAGCGAATCCATTGGATTTTCTGGAGACACAACATATTGTGAAAATATAAATAAAATAATAGAAAATTCAGATATATCAGTAGTAGATATGTGTTTTCCAGAACGAAACTATATGCATATGGGTGTAGATGATATTGAAATTTTATGTAAAAAATTTAATAAAAAATAATTGCAACACATATGAGTGACCAAGCAAGAAAAATAGCAATAGAAAAGAATATAGCAAATTTAATAATACCAAGTGATGGAGAAATATTAGAAATATAGTTAATATTTTTAGAGGAGAAAAAATGAAAAAAGTAGCATTTATAACTTTACGGATGCAAAGTAAATCAGTACGAAACAAATGCAATGTCACAAAAATTTATAGAAAAAGGATATAGTATAGTAGAAGAAAACAAAAAAGCAGATATTTATATAATCAATACATGTACAGTGACAAATATGTCAGACAGAAAATCAAGACAAATGTTAAGAAGAGTAAAAGAATTAAATAAAAATGCAATAATAGTAGCATGTGGTTGTTATGTGCAAATAGCAAAGCAAGAAATAGAAGAAATGGAAGATGTCAACATAGTTCTTGGAAATAATGAAAAGGCACAAATAGTAGAACATGTAGAAAAATACATAAAAGAAAAAACAAAACAGATGCAAACAGAAGATGTAATGCATCAAAATGACTTTATTGAATTTGGAGATGTAGAATATACAGAAAAAACAAGAGCAGTAATAAAAATACAAGATGGGTGTGATAGATTTTGTTCCTACTGTATAATTCCATATGCAAGAGGAAAAGTAAGAAGTAGAAAACCACAAAGTATAATATCAGAAATAATAAAAAATGTTCAAAACGAAATAAAAGAAGTAGTAATAACAGGAATACATATAGCATCATATGGAAAAGATTTTGAGCAACAATACAATTTAATAGATTTACTAGAAGAAATAAACAAAATACAAGGATTAGAAAGAATTAGATTAGGCTCAATAGAGCCACTATTAATAACAGAAGATTTTGTAAAAAGACTTAAAAAAATAGAAAAAGTATGTCATCATTTTCATTTATCTTTGCAAAGTGGATGTGACACAACATTAAAGAGAATGAATAGAAGATATACAACAGAAGAATTTAAACAAATTGTATCTCTTTTAAGAGACCATTATGAAGATGTGTTGTTAACAACAGACATAATAGTTGGATTTCCAGGAGAAACAGAACAAGAATTTGAAAATACATATAAATTTTTAAAACAGATAAAATTTTATAAAATGCACGTATTTAAATATTCACAAAGAAAAGGAACAAAAGCAGCAAGTATGCAAAATCAAGTGGATGGAAAGATAAAAGAAGCGAGAAGTAAAAAAATTATAGAACTTTCTAATAAGATGCAAAGAGAATATAATGAAAATTATATTGGTAAAGAAGTTGAAGTATTATTCGAAGAAGAAAAAGAGGGAGTATATAAAGGTCATACTAAAAACTATATCTTGGTACATTATAAAACTAGCCAGAATCTAGAAAATAAGATGCAAAAAGTTATTGGAGAAAAAGCACAAGGAGAGTATATTATTGCCAAAACTATTAGTCTCTAGCAATGTTTTTAAGTTAAGGATAAATATATCAATTTAAATAAATTAATTGTATTAGTCTAAAAGGCAATAAAATTATATATTTATCCAATTGCTATCTCTAATGAAAATACCTTATGTAATAAAAGTGTAACTGATATGTAATCAATATTTAATATATAAATTTAGCAAAAATATTGATAAATATTGTCGATTATAGTATAAATAAAAATATAAATTACATAAGCAAAGGAGGAAACAATATGGCAGACCTAGGAGAAGAAAACAAAGTATCAGGAGTGTTTGGAGGAGTACAATTAGATAATGAGCAATCTAAAATAGAAAATGCTGGAACAATTAGAAACAATAATTTACCTACAAAAGTAGGATTTTGGTCAAATTTTAAAGCATTTTGGCTACAAGAAATAGATTGGAATAAAGAGATTAAAGTAGAATTAACACCGCATCAACAAAAAATTGAGAATGAAATTAATGAATTTTTGCATCAAGAAATTACATGGGGAAAAGTAAGAGATTTCTTATTTCAAGAAGTAACATTTAATAAGAAAAAATAAAGATAAAATTAAATATTTATATAAAGGATAGAAAATGCAAAAAAAACCAACATTTTCTATCCTTATTTTACAAAAAAACTATTGCAAAAAATCAAGATTATTGTTATTATTAATGTGTATAAAAAGATAATGATTAAGTTGTACATTAAGGAGAAAAAAATGATAGAATTTAGAAATGTAGTTAAAACATATGATACAGGAACACAGGCAGTAAAAAATGCAAATTTTGTTATTGACAAAGGAGAATTTACATTCTTAGTAGGTACTTCTGGAAGCGGTAAATCAACACTAATCAAACTAATATTAAAAGAAGAAGAGCCTACTTCTGGTAACATTATAATAAATGGAAAAGATACCACCTTTTTAAAATCAAGTAGAGTACCATATTTAAGAAGAAGTATGGGGGTAGTATTTCAAGACTTCAGACTCTTACCAGATAAAACAGTATATGACAATGTAGCATACGCAATGTATATAGTAAGAGCTACACCTAGACACATTAGAAGACAAGTTCCAATGGTATTATCACTAGTTGGATTAAGTGGAAAAGCAAAAATGTATCCAAACGAATTATCAGGAGGAGAACAACAAAGAGTAGCCTTAGCCAGAGCTTTAGTAAATAATCCATCTATGTTAATAGCAGATGAACCAACAGGAAATCTTGACCCAGATACAGCATGGGAAATTATGAACTTACTTAATGATATAAATATGAGAGGAACAACAGTAGTGGTAGCAACACATGCAAAGGACATCGTCGATAAAATGAAGAAAAGAGTAATTCATATTAACAAAGGCAAAATTGTAAGAGATGATAAAAAAGGTGGGTATGATTGTGAAATATAATAGAATAGGATATTTAATAGGAGAAGGTTTTACCAATGTATTTAAAAACAAAAAATCGACTGGAGCATCACTAATGATAATGTGTGCAACAATGATAATTTTTGGAATATTTTTAATATTAGGTGAAAACATCAATCACTTTGTATCAGAAGTAGAGGCAGCACAAGGAATGCAAGTTTTTATAAATAATGATGCTACACAAGAACAAATTGATGAAATAGGAGAAAGAATAAGAAATTTAGATGGAGTAAGTACTACTGAATTTGTCTCAAAAGAAGCAGCACTAAATCAAATGAAAGAAAAATTTGGAGACAAACAAGATTTATTATCTGGTTATGAAGAAAATAACATTTTCCCATCATCATATATAGTAACATTAACAGATTTAAAGAAAAGCAAATCAGTACAAGACCAAATATTAACAATAGAAAATATAAAAAAAATAACAAGTAAAGATGAAACAGTAACAACATTAATAAATTTAGCAAATGGAATAAAAATTGTTACAGGAGTAATATTAGTATTACTAATATTAATATCAATTTTCATAATAGCAAACACAATAAAACTTACAGTACATGTAAGAAGAAAAGAAATTTCAATTATGAAATACGTAGGAGCAACAAATGGATTTATAAGATGGCCATTTATAGTAGAAGGTATGATTATAGGAGTTATGGCTAGTAGCATATCTATTGTAATAGTTGGAGGAGTATATAATGTAATTGCAGAAAAAATGGTAAATTCACAATTCATGCAAGTAATAAATATGAGTTTAGTAAGTTTTAATGAAATGCTAAGTTCGATAATATTTGTTTACATGTTATTAGGAATTGGAATAGGAGCAATGCGGAAGTGTTATTTCAATGAGGAAATATTTAAAAGTATAAAGGAGAAGACATGCGTAAAATTTTATGTATTGTTTTAGTTATTATAATAATTAGTTTTAGTATATTTTCTAGTGTATTTGCAGAAGAAAATGAACAAAACAATAATACACAAAATAGTTCTGTAACAGATTTAAAAACAGAGCAAGAGCAATTACAACAACAAATTGATGAAGCAAGTGGAGAATTAAATGATGTACAAGATGAATTAAGTCAAAACTTACAACAAGTTCAAAAATTAGATGAAAAAATATCCACATCACAAAGTGAATTAGACGAATTAAATACTAAAATTATAAAATTACAATCTTCAATAAATATAGTTGAAGAAGAACTAGAAGTAGCAGAAAAAAAATATAATGAGCAAAGAGAATTGTTAGAGCAAAGACTTATATTTATATATGAATCTGGAGACACAAGATATTTAGATGTAATTTTAAGTTCTACAAGTGTATCTGACTTTTTATCCAATTATTTTCTTATATCAGAATTAACATCTTATGAAACAGAATTACTAGAAGATGTGAAAGCTAAAAAAGATAAGATAGAATTAGCAAAACAAAAATTAGACAAAAATAAGGAACAATTAGGAATAATAAAACAAAATCAAACCAAAACAGCCAAAATACTAGAAAATACAAAAAGCGTTAGAGAAAATTACATATCTAAATTGTCAGAACAAGAACAAGAAATACAAGAGAAAATAGATGAATATAATGAAAGATTCACAGAAATAAATAGAGAAATATTAGCTTTAGCAATGGAAGGACAAGAAACACAGTATATTGGAGGAGAACTAGCATGGCCAGTTCCAGGATATACAAGAATTAGTTCTAAATATGGAATGAGAACACACCCAATTACTGGTGTTTACAAATTACATACAGGTGTAGATATTAGTGCACCTATGGGAGCAAATTTTATAGCTGCAAATGATGGAATAGTTACAAAGGCTGGAATGAATAGTGCATATGGAAATATGGTAATAATTGATCACGGTGGAGGAATTTCAACACTATATGCACATGGTTCAGAAATATTAGTAGAAGTTGGTCAAACTGTAAAAAGAGGAGATGTAATACTAAAAGTTGGTTCAACAGGATATTCAACAGGACCACATGCACATTTTGAAGTTAGAATAAATGGTGTAGTAACAGATCCTATGCCATATATAACAAGTGGTGTAATACCTAAAGATGAAGATAAAGATAATACAGAAGAAAAAAATAAAGAAACAAATATAACTAATTAAGTAGTAATATAAAAAATAAATGGAGGTAGCTATATGAAAAATTTTTATCTAAAAACTATAGCAGTAATAGTAGTAGTACTAATGATGATACAAAGTAGTGTAGTAATAGCAGCATCAACAAAGGACTTGAAAAATCAACAAAGCCAGAATAATAAAAAAATCAATGAAGCGAAATCAGATTTAGAGGATGTTAAAGCAGAAAAGTCAGAAACTGTAAAAGAAGTAGAAGAATTATCAACAAAAATAACAGATTATCAAACTCAAATAGAAGAATTAGATGAACAAATTTCTAATTTAAATAATATAATAGCAAATGCACAAAATGAAATAAAAAAAGCACAAGAAGATTATACAAAACAACAAGAATTGTTAAATGCTAGATTAGTTGCTACATATGAAGCAGGAGATACTTCTTACTTAGATGTAATTTTATCTTCACAAAGCATTACAGATTTAATTTCTAACTATTATTTAGTAACAGAACTTGCAACAAATGATTCAGAATTATTAGAAAAAATTCAAAATCAAAAATCAAAAATAGAAAGTTCTAAACAAGAATTAGAAAATAGCAAACAAGAATTATCTAATTCGAAATTAAGCAAACAAAATATTTCAGCACAATTAAAAAGTGCTAAAAGTGCAAAAGATAAACAAGTTCAAAAATTATCACAAGATGAAAAAGCGATACAAGAAGAAATAGATGAACTTCAAGAATCAAATATAAAAATTGCAAAAGAAATAAAAAAGGCTCAAGAACAATATGCAGCACAAATAGCAGCATTAAATAATAAAAATTCAATAAAAAATAATGGAAATTCATCAGGAGGAAACTATGTAGGAGGAAATGGTACATTACAAAGACCAGTAAGTTCTGGTAGTATTTCTGCTGGAATGTATTATCCTAGTGGAGGTTATCATGGAGCTATAGATTATGCTGTACCAATTGGAACTCCAGTATATGCAGCTGAGACTGGTGTTGTTATAAAAACAGCTAATTTAACTTATAGTTATGGTACATATGTAGTAATTCAACATGCAAATGGTTTACAAACTTGGTATGGACATGGAACAATTGGTTCAATTTGTGTATCGCCTGGACAAACAGTATCAAGAGGGCAGAAGATTATGAATTCAGGAAATACAGGTCGTTCCTCAGGTCCACACTTACACTTTGAAGTAAGAGTAGCTCCATATGACTATAAAACATGTAGAGTAAATCCACAAAATTATTTTTAAAAAATAATTATAAATTGATACATATATGTAATATAATATATATAAGAAGATGTTAAAATAGTGCAATGCTATCAGCTTAAGGTATATATACTATTTTTGCAATACTGCATAAATAATATATATACCTTAAGTTGATAGCATTACCAAATAGAAAATTTTCTAA
>CARBKU010000003.1:907-22877 GCA_948946035.1 uncultured Clostridia bacterium | reverse complement strand
AATTGGTAAAAATTATTTTCCCTTTTTTGGTAATTTTGGTATTGACTTTTATAACATTATTATAAAAACCTATTTTTACAAAGTAAAATGAAAAAAATTGCAGGAGTTCAAAGTGGGGACGCACAAAAAAGTTCCGATATGTTTATGAAATGTCAGTATATGGATGAAATAACACGGAGGAAAAGGTGTTGTGTTTGCCACAGGAACACCAGTTAGCAATAGTATGTCAGAGTTATATACAATGCAGAGATACTTGCAGTACAATACATTAGTAAAAAATCACTTACAACATTTTGATAGTTGGGCAAGTACATTTGGAGAAACTGTTACAGCAATGACATTAGCACCAGAGGGAGATAAGTTCCAAATAAAGACAAGATTTGCAAAATTTCATAATATACCAGAGCTAATGACAATGTTTCGTGAAGTGGCAGATATTCAAACAGCAGAAACATTAAAATTGCCAACACCAGAAGTTGAAAAGCATAATGTAGCAGTAAATGCAACACAAATACAAAAAGATATGGTGGCAGATTTAGGAGAATGAGCAGAGAAAATTAGAGCAGGTGTAGTTAAAGTCTGGGAAGACAATATGTTAGCGATTACAAACGAGGGAAGAAAACTAGCACTAGACCAAAGACTTATAAATAGTCAGCTACCAGATGATGAAAACAGCAAAGTAAATACTTGTGTTAAAAATGTATATGAAATATGGGAAAAAACAAAAGACAAAAAGTCTACACAGCTTGTATTTTGTGATTTATCTACACCAAAGTCATTAGGTGCAGATGATAACCCTTATGAAATGGAATTAGTAAATGGTATATGGAAATGCAAAGAAAGAGAGTTTACAGATGTATATACAGATATGAAAAGAAAACTAATTGAGCAGGGAATACCAGAAAACGAAATTGCATTTATTCACGAGGCAACATCAGAGGAAAAAAAAGAAGAATTGTTTGACAAAGTGCGTAGTGGAGAAATAAGAGTTTTAATGGGTAGCACTTTTAAAATGGGAGCAGGAACGAATGTGCAAGATAGAATTATAGCACTTCATAATTTAGACTGTCCGTGGACAAGTGCTAACTTAATACAAAGAATAGGTAGAGCAGTAAGACAAGGAAATATGAATGAGTTAGTTCATATTTATAACTATGTAACGCAAGGAACATTTGACGCATATATGTATCAGTTAATAGAGCAAAAGCAGACATTTACAAGTCAAATTATGACTTCTAAAACACCTATAAGAAGTATGGAAGATATAGACGAAAGAGCATTAGACTATGCAGAAATAAAAGCACTAGCAACACGGAAATGAACACATTAAAGAAAAAACAGAGTTAGAGGCAAAAACAACAAAACTAAAAATGCTAAAACAAAGTTATTTGAGCCAAAAATACGATTTAGAAGAAATGGTAAATAGGAAATACCCACAAGAAATAAAAGAATGCAACGAAACAATAGAAAATCTAAAACAAGATGATAAATACTTAAAGGAAAATACAATTATAAATGAAGATAATTTTTCTCCTATGAAAATAAATGAACAAGTATATAATGAAAGAGCAAAAGCAGGCGAAAAAATACTAGAACTATGTAAAAGTGTAAAAGATACAAAAGGAGTATATATAGGAGATTATAGAGGATTTAAAATGTATTTAGAGTTCAATACATTTGAGAAAGTATTTCAAGTAGCATTAAAAAATATACAGACTTATAGGGCAACATTGGGAAACGATAAAATAGGTGTAATAACCCGTATCAACAATGTTTTAGAATCAATGGAAAAAATGCTAGAAAACAATGAGCAAAGACTACAAAATTTAGAATTACAATGTAAAAATGCACAAGAAACACTAGCAATTCCTTTTGCACAAGAACAGGAATTACAAGAAAGTTTAGCAAGATTAAAAGAAGTAAATAAATTGCTTAAAATAGGAGATACAAAGGAAAAAGAAGTAATAGATATTGATGATGAAGAAGACGAAGAAATAGAAGAATATTCAAAAAATAAAAGCAGAGAATATGTAAGATAAAATCAAAGATATAAAAACGAAAAAATTTCTTATATTACACATTTCCTTAATATACAAACTTAACATAATATATATCCATAGGAGGTATATATATTATGAAAAATTTTTTCAAAAGAAACATTTTAGACGAAATGTATGAGTTGAAAGGAGATGAGTTTGCAGACAAAATTTTAAAGGAGATGTCAAAACAGAAAAAAGAACTAGGATCGTTAGCCATTGAAGAAAAGCTAACAGAAAAAATCAAAGAAATAGTTACAGATGAAGAAAAACAAAAAGAAATACTAGACTTACTTAATAAGTATGAATTATCTACTGGAGATGATGATGACTTCTGGAACAAAATGTATTACAAATTAGGAGCTTATGACTGTGCAAGAATGAGTGAAGTAGTAAAAACAGAAGTAAAAGAAGAAAAGAAAGAGATAGAAACAAAAACAGTATTCTTTGACGAATATTCAGATGATTTTTACGATTACTTAAATACTAATAGAGTAAGAATGTTAAAAGAAAATGCAGAATATAAAGAGCTAGAAGTTAAAAGAGAAAAAGTAAAAGCAGATAATCCAAATATAAGAGCAATTTTTGAAGATAAAGAGGCAGTACAATTAACAGAAGATGAAGTAAAAGCTGTTTTAGATATGTTAGAAATAGAGGGAGATATAAATACTATTGAAACAATAGAAAACTTTAAATTGGGAGCTAGAGAAATGTTGCTTTTTCTAAAACAGATGAGATTATTGTAATTATAGTATAGAAGATATTAAGTTTTTAGTATCTTCTATATTTTTGTAAAATTTTGCTAGAAAGGAGTAAAAAGTGAATAGCAATGTAAAAGTAATTTATAACAAATTAGAAAATATGACTGTTAATAATAGAGGGTATATTGATTTAAGTGATTCAAAAATACAGAAAACAAAAGATATTGTAAATATATGTGATATATTTAGAGATTCTCGTTATGAAACATTTAGAGTATTTTATATGAAAGACAATAAAATAGTAGGGCAAGAAGCTATTACAAGTAAAATACCAGACGCCGTAATCCTTTTTTCTAATGGAAAAAAATTTGAACGCAATCCAATAAAAACCTATGAAAAAATGAATAATAGAATACAGAGATTAGGTGCAGATGGTTATTATTTGGCACATAATCATTCTTCTAATTCAGCTAAACCCTCGCAAGAAGATATGGAAATAACTCGTAATTTTGTTGCTAATGTAGAGGGATTTTTAGGACACATTGTGTTAGGAAATACAGATAAATATTCAATTATTGAAGAAAATTCAGAAGGTTTAATTTTAATGCCAAAGGAAAAGAGTTTAAAAAAAGATACATTAGAAAATATGGAAGAAAAGTTAAAGCAAAATACATTATATAATATTAAAATTTCTTGCCGTGATGAGCTAGTAGCTTTATTGAAACAAATTCAAAATGAAAAAGAGTATTCAACAGCAATATTAACTGATAGTAAATGTAATATTAGATTAGTATTAGATATTCCAAATAAAATGTTTAATCAAAAATTAGAAAATCTAAATGGATTTTTTAAAAATATTGCAAGAAATAGTGGAGCTACTAGGGTATTTATAGGAACACAAGATAAAGAAACTTATAATAAAATTTTAGAACATCAAAAATATGGAACAATTAAAGATATGGTTTATTTTGATAAAAAAAGTAATTTGATAAAAACAGAGAAAAGTCAAAAAAAGTAAAAAGGAACAGAGATGTAAGATAGAAAAAAAAGATATTAAGAAATTAGTATTTTCTTTTTTATTATTTAGAATAAAAGGAAGTGATAAGTTTGCAAAGAGCAGATATAACAGAAAAAATTGGAAAATTAAATATAAAAATTGCTAGAGCAAACAAAGAGCTAGAAGAATTGGAACTAAAATACAAAAAAAAGAAATTAGAAATAAGGAAATATAAAAATGAATCAGCAGGATTACAATTAGAATTACAAGAGTTAGATCTTGAAAATCGTAAAGAAGTTCAAAAGCAAAAGAAAATAAAACAAATTGAAAAAGAAACAATGAAAAAATATACAGATGTTAATAATGAATATTATTCACAAGAAAAAAGTTATTATAATTCAGAAGATCCATATAAAAGTTATATGGAAAAAAATATACTGCCTTATAATGACTAGAAAGGAGAAATGCGTATGAGCTACGATGATTTAAAAGAAATGTTAATGAAAAAAATTGACCAAGAATTATTTAATTATAAACAAAATCTAATAAAAAACTATACACCAGAAGAAATTATAGAGCAAGCATATAAAATAAATATCAAACAGCAAATAAGAGATATTATTGATGGAATAATTTTTAGTAAAGAGCAAATACAAGTATTACTAAAAACCGATAATCTGTTAGAAAAATTGTATGACAAATATGAGAAGTCTGACGGCAATATATGGGAATATTTAGAAGATAATGTAGGAGATAGTTTAGGAAATATTGTCAAAGAATATAATCAACTAAAAAATAAAAATAAAGAAAAAGAGAGGTAAAAGCAATGTCAAAAGTATATCAAATTGAAATAGAAGAAACTTTACAAAAAGTTGTTAAAATAAAAGCAGATTCATTAGAAGACGCTATAAGTATTGCACGAGATAGATATAAAAATGAAGAATATATATTAAATGAAGATAACTTTATGGGGGCAGAATTTAGCGAATACAAAGACGAAGTTATAAAAGAAAAAAAGCATAAAGAAAGGGAAAGGTAGGTGTAGATATGCCATATATTGCACCAGAAATAGTTGCACAAGCAAGACAAGTGGATCTACTTACTTATTTGAAAAATTATGAGCCTAGTCAGTTAGTACCAGTATGCAGAAATACTTTTGTAACAAAGGAACACGATAGCTTAAAAATTAGTAATGGTTTGTGGTATTGGTTTTCAAAAGGAGTAGGTGGAAAAAATGCAATAGATTATTTAATGATAGTAAAAAATTTATCATTTATAAATGCAGTACAAACTGTATTAGGAAATATGAAAATACAAGCTCCTGTTAAGTATGAACAGGAAGAAAAAAATCACGAAAGAAGATTAAAAATACCAGTAAAAGCAAGTAATAATGCTAGAGCAATAAACTATTTATTGAGTCGAGGAATAGACAAAGAAATTATACAATATTGCATTGAAAATAAGTTGCTTTATCAAGAAGAAAGAACAAACAATGTAGTGTTTATTGGCTATGATAATAATAAAATTCCAAGTTATGCTTTTTGCAGAGCAACTAATCAAGAAAGATTTATGAGAGAGGCAACAGGAAGTAACAAAAAATATTCGTTTAAGATAAAAGCAGAGAAAGAAAATAATATAGTTCATTTATTTGAAAGTAGCATTGATTTATTATCATTTGCTACTCTTTTAAGTTCAGAAAATAGAAACTGGAGAGAAGAAAATTTACTCTCATTAGGTGGGATTTATTCTTCAAAATATGATTTAGAAAAAACAAAAATTCCAGTTTCATTAACAGAATTTTTAGAAAAAAATCCTAATGTAAATGAAGTACATTTGCACCTAGATAGAGATTTAGCAGGAAGAAATGCAAGCACTTTTTTTCAGCAAGTATTGAGTAAAAAATATAAAGTTTTTGACAGACCAATGGCTTATGGAAAAGATGTAAACGAATACTTATGTTTGAAAAAAGGTATTAAAAAAATTGAAAAAGAAAGGACACGATAAGTTATGAAAAAATATAAATTTTTAGTTAAAAGAATAAAAGAAATAGAGATACAAATTAGTGCAGAAAGTCATTCAGAGGCACTATTCAAAATGTTACAAAAAGTAGTAAAAAAAGATGAAAACTTTTTTACAGAAGATTTAGAAAATAGAAAAGAATTATTTATATATATTGAAAAAATTATTGATGAAAACGGAAAAGAAAATGTAAAAGATAAAGAGAATTTTATAAAGGAAAATAGTTTTTTTATTAGCAAAATTGATAGAGAAACTTATGAAAAAGGAAATGAAGAAATAGAAGATGATTTGCCAAAAGAAGATGTAGGAGTTGTATGTGATAAGTGTAAAAACTATATACCAATAGACGAAATTATACACCAGTTAGAGTCCTAACAAGCAATGAATTTTTCCTCCCTAGAAAAATTCGACTTTGTGGGGCAATGCCCCAATCCCCATTTTAAAATTATAATAAATGAAAGGAAAAGTTATGAGAAAAAGAAGAATAAAAAAGAACTTTTGGTTTGATGAAACAGAAAATAATTCATTAAAAAATTTAAGTGAATTATCAGGAAAAACCGAAGTGCAAGTTATAAGAAAATTGATAACAGGAACAACAATAAAGGAAAAGCCACCACAGGAATTTTACGAAACAATGAAAGAATTATTGAAGTTTAGAAAAGAAATAAAAACAATAAAAGATTTAAGCAAATATACAAAAGAACTAGATACAAAAAGAGTGTATAAAACACTAGATGGAATTGATGAATTAAGATCAAGAATAGTAGAAAAATATTTGAAATAATGGAGGTCAGATAATGGCAACAACTAAAATATGGAAGATAGAAAAAAGATTAGATAATGTAGTTGATTATGTAGTAAATGAAAAGAAAACTAACGCAGACAGTTATTATAATTTACACAAAGTTGCAGAATATGTAAAAGCCTCATATAAAACAGAAAAACAATTATATGTTACAGCAATAAATTGTAGTGAAGATAATGTTGTGCAAGAAATGATGGAAACAAAAAAGCTATTTGATAAAGAAGATGGCATTTTAGCTTTTCACGCATTCCAGTCTTTCAAAGAGGGCGAAGTAACACCAGATATAGCTCATAAAATTGGAGTAAAACTTGCAGAGGAATTATGGGGAGATAGATTTCAAGTTGTAGTTACTACACACTTAAATACTAATCACATTCATAATCATTTTTTGTTAAATTCTGTATCGTTTGTTGACGGACTAAAATACTATAATAAGTTAGAAACTTATGCACTAATGAGGCAAACATCAGATAATTTGTGTAGAGAATATGGACTTTCTGTTTTAAAAGAAAAGCCTACTGGAAAATATAAAGTAGACTATACGCAATTTTATAAAGGGTATGTGCAAAAAAATAATTATCATACACAAACAAAACAAGATATTGATTATGCAATTACACAGTCAAATACCTATAAAGAATTTGAAAATTTACTAAAAGCAATGGACTATGAACTTATTTATAGAGCAGGTAAGTTAAGTATAAGGAGAGATCCATATACAAAAAATATAAGAGTAGCAAGAGCGTTTGGAGATGATTATACAGTAGAACAAATAAAGGCAAGAATAAAAACAGAAAAGGCAATAAAACTACCATTTCCAGAAAAGCGTTTAAATAAAATATACATTTATAGAGGGCAGATAAGAAACAAGAAAAAAGCAAAAGGAATTAAGGCTTTGTATTTATATTATTGTTACTTATTAAAGATATACCCTAAAACAGAAAAGAAACAC
This sequence comes from uncultured Clostridia bacterium, assembly GCA_948946035.1. GTDB lineage: Bacteria > Bacillota > Clostridia > TANB77 > CAG-508 > CAG-269. The sequence goes on along the minus strand of CARBKU010000003.1, from coordinate 15,367 downwards.
AAAACACCAATTTCCATTAAAGCAGATGTGCAGAAAATGGAAAGAATATCAGAGGAGGCAAGACTTCTTTGTAGTAATGATATTAAGACTACAAAGGAGCTTTCTTTATATATGAATACTTTAAATGAAGAACTTAAAAATCTCGAGGAGGAGCGAGATAAACTTTACTATCAGAACACCAAGCTGAAGAAAGAAGAAAGACAAGAGAATTATACAAAACTCTCTCAAATAGCAGGCAAAATTCAATTTCTAAAACACAAAATAAAAATGTGTAAGGAAATTGAGGCAAGAGTACCAAAGATAAAACAAAATCTAAAAGAATTAGATGAGAAAGAAGAAATCCAGAAAGGAAAGGAGAAAAAGGACTATGAGTACATCAAGTGATAGTGCCGAAGAAATGGTACGATTAAGTTTAGAGGGATTTGAAGTTGTAGCAAAACTAACAGGAAGTATGGCAAAAGAAATGGCAGTAATGTTATATGCTATGTCAAAAGAACGAAACGAACACAAGACAGGTAAAGTAAACTTAAATAAAATGTTAAAAAGCAAGGGCAGTTTTAAGATATTTAGTATTAAAAAGGAAAACCTAGAAGATTTTAAAAAAGGTGCTAAAAAATACAAAATTCCGTATAGTGCAATATATCTAAAAGGCAATGTAAATAAAGATGGTATCATTGATATTGTAGTTAAGGAAGATGACGCAGTTTTAGTTAATAGAATAGTTGCAAATTATAACTTAACAACAGTCGAACAATCGAAACTAGATGAAGTATTAGAAAAAGCAGAAAAGGAAAATCCTACACAAGCACCAAAAGAAAAAACAGAAATTCAAAAAGAGATTCAAGAAAAAAATACATCACAAGATTTACTAAACAAACTAATGAAAAAAGAAAACAATAAGGAGGAAAATGAGAACACCAACCCCAGTAACATTCCAGTTACGGAGAAAGAAGTTCCATCAGAGAATTTATCGAAAGCAAACGAAAAGACGGAGGGGACTAAAAAGGAAGAAAAGCCGTCAATAATGGAAAAGCTAGACACAATAAAAAAGCAGAGAGAAGAAAAAGAACAACAAAAGGCAAAAGAAGAAACAAAGGAAACACCAAAACAAGAAAAAGCAAACGAAACAAAACACAAACAGCCTAAAAAGAAAAATAGAAAAAAGGAAAGGAGCAAATAAGTTTATGAGTATGATAAACGATATTATAAAAAGTGCAGTCAATAATGTGCAAAATAGCAAAGAAGAATTTAACAAAGAAGAATGGGGAAAGGGAAAACAACAAGACAGAGAATTTGCATATAATACACAAGATGAAATGGCAACAAAAATAACAGAAAGTGGAGAACTTTATAAAACCTACTTAAATGTGCAAAGCAAATTTCCAACTTATTCAGTAGGAAATGCTTTACTTGTAACAGCACAAAACCCAAAAGCTACACAACTAAAAGACGCAGAGGGGTGGAAGAAAGATAATATAAATTTTGCAGGAAAGCCAAACAAAATAATTATATTAGAGCAAGGCGATATTTACGAAAGAGATGACGGAACAGAGGCACAAAGCTATAATCCTAAAAATGTATATGATATTTCAGATATGAGAGTAAAAAGGCAACTAAATACAGTTCCATTTTCAAAGGAAAGTATAATGAAATCAATATTATCTATTTCGCCAGTTGAAGTAAGACCAGTACAAAATACTTCAAATGCTAATAAGTTAGTTAATTTTAATGCAGATGAAAGAATTATAGAAGTAGCAGAAAGAGCAGAAGTAGAACAAATAATTAGTGGGTTAGTAAGAGAAATTGCAAGTATTCACACATTATCTTTTGCAGATTCAGAGCTAAATACTTTTAAAAATGAAAGTGTTGCATATATGGTATGTAAAAGATATGGAGTTCCAACGAAAGACTTTAATTTTGAAAGAATACCAGAAGAACTAAAACAGATGACACCACAAGAAGTAAAGGCAGAATTAGCAAAAGGACGAGAATGTTTTGAAATACTAGCAGAGGGAATGGACAGAGATGTAGGAATGCAAAACAGAAACAAAACTAATAGAGAATATGAAAGGTAGGAAGTTCTATGGAAGATGAAAAAAGAGTAGTTGAAATGGACAGAATAGTCTATGCAATTATAATAAATTCTCTATTAAGTATGAAAAATGAATTAAGACAGCAAGAAAAAGAAACAGACTTAATAGATAAAGTTATTATAAAAGTTGCGAAAGCACCATCTAAAAAGCAAAAGGGAATATTCCACCGAAAAAAAGGAGATAGAGATGAAACAAGATAATAGAATATATGTAATACTAACTATTATTGGAATAATACCTGTTATATGGCTTGCACTTTTAGTAGCACCATTATTAGACGGAGGACTTGCAAAAATAATAAATGAGTTGCCAGTAGCACTAAACACACCATTTAAAATAAGTATTGTAGAGAATAGCACAAAAACTGTTGCTATTTTTTTATTTTCTTATTTTATAGGAATAGGAGCATATTTTTCTACTAGAAAGAATTATAAAAAAGGTAAAGAACACGGATCAGCGAAATGGGGAAATACAAGAGAAATCAATAAAAAATATAAACAACTACCAGAAAGCGAAAACAGAATACTAACACAAGATATAAGACTAGGACTAAATGCTAAAAAACACAGAAGAAATCTTAATACATTAGTAATTGGTCGGAAGTCGGTGCAGGTAAAACATTGTTTTATGCAAAACCTAATTTACTACAAGCCTCTAACAATTCATATATCATTTTAGATCCAAAAGGCGAAATTTTAAGGGACACAGGGTATATGCTAGAACAAAAAGGTTTTGAAGTAAAAGTATTAGACTTAATCAATATGAATTTAAGTTATGGTTATAATCCGTTTAAATACCTAAAAACTGACAATGATGTTCAAAGACTTGTAACGAATTTATTTAAGAGTACAACACCAAAACGGAAGTCAAAGTAACGATCCATTCTGGGACACATCAGCCTCAATGTTACTTATGTCTTTAATTTTTCTATTAAAATATGAAGCTCCAGAGTATGAGCAAAATTTTGATATGGTATTAGAACTATTGAGGGCAGGAGATGTAAAGGAAGATGATGATGAATACGAAAGTCCACTAGACGAATTATTTAAAATGATAGAAGAAATAAACCCACAGCATATAGCATTAAAATATTATAGGAGTTATCATTCTGGTTCGGCAAAAACACTAAAATCAATTCAAATAACATTAGCCTCTAGGTTAGAAAAGTTTAATTTGCGAGATTTAGCGAATCTAACAATGGAGGACGAAATGGAGCTTGCAAGTATTGGAGAAAAGAAAGTAGCATTGTTTGCACTTATTCCAGATAATGACACATCATTTAACTTTATTGTTTCAATGCTATATACACAAATATTTCAGCAATTATTTTATATAGCAGACCACAAATACAAAGGTGCATTGCCTGTAAATGTGCATTTTATAATGGACGAGTTCGCAAATGTATCATTGCCGGACGATTTTGACAAAATACTTGCCACAATGCGTTCGAGAGGTGTATCAGTTTCAATAATATTACAAAATCTTGCACAATTAAAAACATTGTTTGAAAAACAATGGGAAAGCATAGTTGGTAACTGTGATGAGCTCTTGTACTTACGGACGGAAATGAGCAGTCCACACATAAGTATATCAGCGAACTTCTAGGAAAGGAAACTATTGATACCAATACCTATCGGAAAAAGCACAGGGCATTCTGGAAGTTATAGCACAAACTACCAGATAGCAGGTAGAGAACTAATGACACCAGACGAAGTCCGAATGTTAGACAATAAGTATGCTTTATTGTTTATAAGAGGAGAAAGACCAATAATAGATTTAAAATATAACACATTTGCACACCCAAACATCAAACTAACAGAAGATGGAGGGTACAAAACTTATATACACGGCAATACAGAAAATGCTATTGCTACTATATCAATAGATACCGATACAAGTGATATTAAATGTAAAGAGTATAAAGATATAGGAAATTATGAAATCTTAATTGATGAAGAAATAGATGAATACTTTATGAAAGAATCTAAAAAAGATAACTAATTTTGAAGAAAAACAAAATAAGATAAATATGCCCTCTCGGAAAGAGAGGAATTTTTTATGAAAAAGAAAATAAGTAAACAAAAATTATTAAGTATAGGAATGAAAATTTTTACAGTTGGAGCTGTATTATTAGTTGGAAACAATACAGTATTTGCAACAGATGATCCACTAGCTGTTATCAATAACCTAAAGAATTTTATGTATCAAATTATAGGTGCAATAGGTGCAATTCTTTTGTTATGGGGAATTGTGCAAGTTGGTATGGCTATAAAATCACACGATCCATCACAAAGAGCAAATGGATTTATGACGCTTGCAGGTGGAGTAATTATAGCTTTTGCAAAACAAATACTAGAACTAATTTTGGGTTAGAAAAGTGAAGAAAAACAATAAAAGAGATATTGCCCTCCTATAAAAAATATAGGAGGCGATAAATTTGAGTGATAATTGGATTGTAGGTAATCTACAAAATGCAATCAATACTTGGAATGGGAAACTAGGCGAGATATGGCAATTAGTTTCACAAACACCAGAAAATTTTAAAGGTCGGTGGTATATGGAGTGTAATTACTAATATACACGGAGCAGTACAAGCAATACGGACTAGCATTGCTTGTAATTTTCTTTTTAGCAGGAGTTATCAAAACTTGTAATTCGTTTTCAGAAGTAAAAAAGCCAGAACACGCTTTTAAGTTGTTTTTAAGGTTTGCAATAGCATATACAATAGTTGTTTATGGACTAGACTTAATGCTTGCAATATTCAAGATAGTACAGGGCATAAGCTCTACAATAATGAGTTCAGCAGGCTTTGGAAATAGCACGAGTACAGTTATACCTCCAGAAATAATTTCAGCAATAGAAAGTTGCCGGATTTTTCGAGAGTATTCCATTATGGGCGATTACGATTATTGGTGGACTATTTATAACTGTACTTTCTTTTGTAATGATAATGAGTGTTTATGGTAGGTTTTTCAAACTTTATTTATACACAGCAATAGCACCAATTCCACTTTCAGCAATGGCAGGAGAGCCATCACAAAGCGTGGCAAAGAGCTTTATAAAATCTTATACTTCAGTATGTATGGAGGGAGCAATTATTGTGCTTTCTTGTATTATATTTTCACTATTTGCGTCCACACCACCAGCAGTTGATATGAACGCACCTGTTGCAACGCAAGTATGGAGCTATATTGGAGAGCTAGTTTTCAATATGTTGGTACTTGTAGGAACTATAAAAATGAGCGACAGAGTTGTGCGTGAAATGATGGGATTATAGATGAAAGGTAGGGAAATATATGAGTACAATAACACACCAAACAAGACAATTAAGTTTTGAAGATATGCAGTTAAAAAAGAAAAGGAGATATGAACAAATACTATATAGACTTATAAAAGGCAATAAAACAGCAAAAGAAATAGCAGTTGAATTGTTTGAATTAAAACTAACACCTAGTGCAGAAAGAAATTACACAGCACCACGCCTTACAGAGTTAGAAAAAATGGGGTTAGTAAAATCAGTAAATAAGAAAATATGTGAATATACAGGTAAAAAAGTGGCAATTTATGAAATTACACTAGATGGCATAAAAAAGTATAAAGCATTAAATAAAAATGGAAATGCCAGACTAGAGAAAGGTTGTGAGAGCTATGAGTGAAATGATTAACGGAGTAGAGTATATTTTAATGAAAGATATAAAAGGAAATGAGGACTTACACGAAATAGCAAGAAATATAAAATTTGAAGATGATACTTGTTCAATGCCTAAAAATACAACTAGAAAGCAATTCATAGCAGAAATAAAGTCGGAGATTGAATGGTACTTTGATTTTGTATCTCCACCAGTAAGCAAAGATATTTTGAATCAAGAATATTTGAAAATATTAAAAATAGAAGAAATGGAAAGGAGAAAAGGCAAAAATATGAAGAACTATGAAAAAGTAATTGATAAAAGAAACTTAACACAAAATGCGTTTGCATTAAATGTTTTATTACAATGTGGCAGAAATAATTTACTAGATGATAAATTTTACGAAAATATGATAAAAGGAGCAAATGGAACAAGTCTAATGACAGCAGATTTTCAAAAACAAGTATATGAAATTGCAAGAAATATGGCAAAATTAGATGACAAAGGCTTATGCGAGTATGTATATGACAAAGTGAAAGCAGATAAAAAGCTAGAGCGAGGCAGATAGGAGGTAGGAAATATTATGATAGAACAAACCAATATAGAAACAGTATGGCTTATAGAAGATAATGAGTTAAAAAAGGCAAATAAGAGAGTAGCAAAAGTAAATTATAATGGAACAGAAATAGCTGTATTGAAAACAGAAGTAGGAAGTTATGGGCAAGAGTATTTATTTAAAGATAAAGACAATGAATATTGGAAAATGAATATAGCAGGAATTGAGCTCAAAAAGTTTATTAGTGCTAGTATAGACAGTACGCTAACAGAAAGTAAAAACTATTGTGATCGTGTTATAGAAAAGTTATCTACATTTGATTTAAAAGAGTTTTTTACGAGAAAAATCAAAAGAAAAAACTACTTCAATAAATGTGAATTAGCATATATTTCTAAACATTTTCCAGATATGTATGATATGGCGAAAAATAGCAGAGAAGAATATATTGCAGAAAATAGAAGAATAGACCAAGAGGCATTTAATGCAAGAAAACAACAGGAAAGAGAAACAGTAAAGCAAGTAAATACAGAATTTAAAAGGCAATTAAAAGAAATAAAACAAAATATATACAAAGGAGAAACAATAAAAATATTTGATTTTAAATTTTATAAAGATAATGAATATAAATTTACTCCAGACACACAAAATTGTGTGCTTTTTTTAGCTAAAGAATATGATATAAAAATTCCACTTGCAACACAGGGATTTATCAATAATAGGCTTACAGATTATAATTTTAAAACCAAAAAGGGATTTTTTAAAGCTACTAGCAACAAAAGGTGTAGCCAAACAATGTTTGAATATTTAGATAAAATCTATGATAGTGTAAAAAAAGAATTGAAAAAACAGAGAGTATGTGAGAGATAGGAGGAAAAAGCTAATGGAAAAAGAAATTGTTGATAATATAATGTATGAAGTTAATGAGTTAGCAAGAAGTAAAGACTTCACTAATGCGAAAATAGAGTATGTATTAGTAAATAAACAAAATACAAAGCATTCTATTGCTGTAATAAATGACCAGAATAATGAGCTGTATGAGGTAACATTAAAAGATAATGAAATAAATCCTGCATTAGACTGGGCATACAATATAGATGATGATGTCTTTGCACATTTAGAAAATGAATACGAAATAGGATTTATGAGTTTAGAATTTCATTCTGGTATATGGTATCAAGTTGAGGATATAGGTATAGAAGAATTTACTCATAAACTAGGACTACAAAAATATCTAAAATACTGTAAAGATAATGGAATTGATAAAAAAACTATTTGTGAAAAATTAAATACAGATTTAGCAGATATAATGCAGTATTACAATGAAAAAACAGATTATATAAAAATAGAAAATGGGCAAGTACAACTTCCACAAGAAAAATACCAAAAAGAAAGTGAAATTAGTTATATAGCATTTTGTTTAGGCTATGACTTGTTAAATGATAAATTAAGCGAATCAGAAAAAAACGAATGTGATAATGTATATGATTTTTGCAATTATTTAGCAAATAAGTTTATAGAAACAGATTATTATAAAAATGCGTGGAGATCCACTTATGATAGTTTGAGCGAATGGCTTGAAGATAATAGAGAAATTATACAAAGTGAATATTTATGTTATTTAGGAAAAGATAATAAGTGTATTCTTGAAACAGGAAAAAGAAATAATGATAAAGTAGCACTTGTAGAACATCAATTTAAAGATGGAACAAAAGAATATATTGTAGCTTTTCATTATGAGGTAGATGATAAAAAGGTAAACTGGGGCTATGGCTATTATTATGGAGATGACTTAAAAAAAGCAAAAGAAGATTTTGAAAAAGTAAAAGCAGGAGGAAATTTGGCAGATACATTTAAACTACAAACAAGCGAAAATGACGAAGTTAGAGAAACAGTAGAAAACAAAAAAGAGTTTATTGAGCAAGTAATGAAAAAGCAAAAGAAATCAAAGGAAAAGGAGAGATGATAGCTTATGGAAGTTAAGATAAATAAGGAAATAAGGCAGTACAAAGAAAATATATTTTTTGGACTGACAATGAGGCAATTTGTATGTTCGGCATTAGCTTGTATTGTAGCAGTCGGAATATATTTTATAACAAAACCAATATTCAATAATACAGGAACTGTATCGTGGCTATGTATGGCAGGTGCAGTTCCTTTTGCATTACTAGGATTTGTAAAATACAACGGAATGACAGCAGAAAAGTTTTTTATAGCTTGGGTTAAGTCAGAGATATTAACACCTAAAAAATTAGTATTCAAACCTAATAACTTATATTTAGATATGTATAGACAATGTGAAAAAAGCAAGAAGAAAGCTAAAAAAGTAAAACAAGATAAGAAAGAAAAAAAGAACAGAAAGAAAACAAAAACAGATAATGAACAAAATTAAAGAAAAACAGTATTGAGATTTTACCTCTTAAAAGGAGGTAGGATTTATGAAAATAATTGAGTTATTCAAAAAAGATAAGGAAAAATATATAATTCCAAAGGGTGTGCAAGATGTCATACCAGTAAAAAGAATATGGAGAGATGGAGTATTTTTAGTAGGTAAAAATAAATATTCCAAAACTTTTAAATTCACAGATATTAACTACATTGTAGCAAGCGAGGAAGACAAAGAGGCAATGTTTTTAGACTATATGCAAATACTTAATTCTTTTGAGTGTGAAATGCTTGTAAAAATTAGTATATTAAATAGCAAAATGAACGAACAAAATATAGAGAATAACATTAAAATAGAAAATGAAAAAGACAAACTTGATAGATTAAGAAGTGAGTATAATAGGCTAATAGATGAGGGAGCAAAAACAAGCAATGGAATTGTGCAAGAAAAGTATATAACAATAACTATTAAAAAGAAAAACTTGGAGGAGGCACGAACAGCTTTCAGAAGAATAGCAGTAGAATTAAATAAACACTTTAAAAAGTTAAATTCAGCTTGTATAGAGTTAGATTCAAATGAAAGATTAAAAATGCTACACAACTTTTATAGAATAGGAGAGGAAAGTAGTTTTAATTTTGATATGATAGACAATATGCAAAAGGGACACAGTTTCAAAGACTATATATGTCCAGACAGTTTTGAGTTCAAAAAAGACTATTTCAAAATGGGAGATAAATTCGGTAGAGTAATATTCTTAAAAGAGTATGCGTCTTTTATAAAAGATAGTATGATAGCAGAGCTAACAGACATTAGTAAAAACTTAACATTAACAATAGATATATCGCCAGTTGCAACAGACGAGGCAATAAAAGACGCAGAACGAATATTGTTAGGAGTAGAAACAAACAAAGCTAATTATATAAGGAAACAAAGTGAAAATAATAATTTCCTTGCGTCAGTTCCTTTTGATATGGAACAACAAGAACAAGAGGCAAGAGAGTTCTTAAATGATTTAATGACACGAGATCAGCGTATGTTTTTAGGACTAATTACAGTTGTATTTATAGCAGATACAGAAAAAGAACTAGAAAATATAACAGAGGCAATATTAACAACAGCTAGAAAAAATCTTTGCCAGTTTGGTATATTAAGATTTCAACAGCTAGACGGACTTAACACAACACTACCTATTGGAATTGAAACAATAGAAACATTAAGAACACTAACAACAGAAAGTTTAGCAGTATTTATGCCTTTCAAAGTGCAAGAGGTACAACACCCTAAACGGAATATATTATGGACAAAATGCAATTTCAAAAAATATGATATTGCTAGATAGAAAACAGTTGCTAAACGGAAACAGTTTCATACTTGGAGTTTCTGGGAGTGGAAAGAGTTTTACAGCAAAACAAGAGATAAGTTCAATAATGCTAAAAGAAAAAGACGCAGATATAATAATTATTGATCCAGAAAATGAATTTGCAGGACTTGTAAAAGAACTTGGAGGAGAGCTTGTAGAAATATCTTCAACAAGTAAAAATCATATAAACGCAATGGATATGAATAAATTTTATGGAGATAATGCGAATCCGATAGTATTAAAATCGGAGTTCGTGCTTTCACTATGTGAGCAACTTATGGGAAAAGCATTAGAGCCACAACAAAGGTCAATAATTGATAGATGTACGGCAAATGTATATAAAAAATATCAAGATAATGACTATGAGGGAGAGCCACCAACTCTAAAAGATTTTAGAGAAGAATTACTAAAACAAAATGAGAAAGAGGCAAAAGATGTAGCACTAGCAATAGAATTGTTTAGTAATGGTAGTTTGAACACATTTGCAAAACAAACTAATGTAAATATTCATAATAGGTTAGTTTGTTATAATATATTAGAACTAAAAAAACAGCTACAACCTATTGCAATGCTAGTAATACTTGATAGCATTTTCAATAGAATAACAGCAAATAGACAAAAAGGAAGAAGCACATATATTTATATTGACGAGATATATTTACTTTTTCAATATGAATATTCAGCTAACTTCCTTTTTACTTTATGGAAAAGGGTTAGAAAGTATGGAGCTTGTTGTACTGGTATTACACAAAATGTAGAAGATTTATTACGAAGTGATTTAGCAAGAACAATGCTTGCAAATAGTGAATTGATTATAATGCTTAATCAAGCAAGCACGGACAGAGCAGAACTTGCAAAACTATTAAATATATCAGACCAACAATTAAGTTTTATAACTAATGTAGAGGCAGGACACGGACTATTAAAAATAGGAAATTCACTAATACCTTTTGTAAATAAATTTCCAAAGGATACCGAACTTTATAAATTGATGACAACAAAATTAAATGAGATTATATAGAAAGAGGGAGCAATATGTATAAAAAGTTCTATATATTTTTAGTTATAATGCTAGTAGCTAGTTTAGTTACTAGCATTAACTATATAATAATAAATTACAAAGAAGATAAAGAGCAAAATGAAGTTTTTGAAGAATTAGAGAACATTATCACAGAATGCCAGGAGGAACAAAACGAAAAACAGCAAGAAGAAAGTAGAAACTTACAAAAACTATATGATTTGAATAATGATTTTGTGGGGTGGCTAGAAATTGAAAATACAAATATAAGCTACCCTGTTATGCAGACAGAAAGTAATAGAAAAGATTACTATTTAAGGAAAAACTTTTATAAACAATGTTCACAATTAGGAACACCTTACATTGCAGAATATTGCAATGTGCAAAAAAGTGATAATGTTATTGTATATGGTCATCATATTAAGAATAATCAAATGTTTGGAGAATTAGAAAAATACAAAAAGAAAGAATTTTACAATAACCATAAAGTAATAAATTTCAATACCATATACGAAAATGCAGACTATGAAATAATAGCAGTATTCAAAACAGTTGCTTATACAGGTTTTGAATATTATAAATTTGTAAATAGTAGTTCAAAGCAGGAGTTCGATACATTTATACAAAAATGTAAAGAGCTTTCTTTTTATGAAATAGAAAAAACAGCACAATATGGCGACAAACTTATAACATTATCAACTTGCGAATATTCCAACAAAAACGGACGATTAGTAGTTATAGCAAAGAAAATAAAGGTAGAATTGGAGGAATAGCAATGACAGATATAAAAACAAAGAAAAAACAAGAAGTCAGTATAAAGAAACTTGATAGAGCAAAGATAGTTGGGCAAAATCTAAAATCAAATATAATAAGTGTAAAAGATAAAACGAAAGAAAATTACAAAAAGAACGAAAGCACAGCACAAGAGTATGCAGAAAATAAAGTAAGTAACACAATGCACGATATTATTTACTATACACCACGATTAAATAGAAAAGGAAAGCAAAATTTTGAAAAAACTATACAGAACATTGAAAAAGGAAAAGTGCAGATAAAAAAAGCACAAAAAGGAATAAAAAATGTAAAAAGAAAAGGAAAAATCACAATAAACAAAGCAAAAAGAAATATAAAAAGAGTTCAAAACACAGTAAAATCAACTAAAAATGCAGTTAAAACAACAGAAAAAACAGCGAAAACAACTATAAAAACAACAAAGCAAGTAGCAAAAAATAGTGTAAAACTAGCTCAAAGAACGGCACAGATGACGAAACAAGCTGTAAAAACTACAATACAAGCAACAAAAGTAGCAATTAAAACAACAATAGCAATAATTAAAGCAATAATTGCAGCAACAAAGGCACTTGTTTCAGCAATTATTGCAGGTGGTTGGGTAGCAGTAGTAGTAATTATTGTAATATGTTTAATTGCAATGATATGCAGTTCTGTTTTTGGAATCTTTTTTGCAAATGAGAAGAAAGACGGAGAAATGACAGTAAATAGTGTAATGGCAGAATTAAATACAGAATTTTCAAAAGAAATAGAAAAAAAGAAAGGACAACACCCTAACGCAGATTATGACATTAAATATGCAAGAGCAAATTGGCGAGATGTAATAGCAGTTTATACAGTAATGATAAGCAATGGAGATTATAAAGTAGATGTTATGACTATGGACGATAACAGAGCAAAAACATTAAAAAAAGTATTCTGGGATATGAACGAATTTAATGAGGTAGTAGATAAAAGACAAGAAAAAGTAAAAGTTCCAGATGGGCGAGGTGGAGAAAGAGAGATAGAAGTAATTAAAGAAACACTACACCTAACAGTTAGAGTAAAAAGTATAGAAGAAATATCAAATCAATATAATCTTAATCAAGCTCAAAGGGAACAATTAAATGAACTAATGAACGAAAAATATGCTAGTAATTGGTCAAGTCTTATATATGGAGGAGGAAATAGTGATATTGTAAAAGTTGCTATTTCGCAAATAGGAAATATAGGACGGAGAGCCTTATTGGTCTTGGTATGGTTTTGAATCTAGGGTTGAGTGGTGTGCTTGTTTTGTTTCGTGGTGTGCCGAACAATGTCGGTTATATAAACGCAGGAATAGTTCCAAAATATGCAGGTTGTCAGAGTGAGGGAGTTGTCTGGTTTCAAAATCGTGGATTATGGCAAGATGGAAGTTATACACCAAAGGCACGGAGATATAATCTTTTTTGACTGGGCAGATAGTAATGATGGACAGGCAGATCATACAGGAATTGTAGAAAAAGTAGAAAATAATAAGGTTTATACTATTGAGGGAAATACAACAGGAGATATGTGTAAACAAAATCAATATGATGTGGGCAGTAGTGTTATTTTAGGTTATGGAACGCCAGCATATCAATAAAGGAAAGTGATAAATTATGAAGATAAAAAAGTTTGATGTGGTAGAGTTGAAAAACAAAAATAAAGCAGTAATTTTAGAAATATACAAAAGAAAAAGATATTATGCAGAGATAGTAAATGACAAAGGAGAAACAATAAATAAAAAAGAAATTATTTCAAAAGAAATAGATAAAATCATTTATAGAAAAGAAATTGAAAAATAAGTAGGAATGGTATTTGTTAGAAATAATGAGTACCATTCCTATTATTTTTTTGTCATTTTTAAAGACAAAATCAAAAATAAGTGCTATAATTCAAAAGGAAACGGAGTGAAAAGCAATGACAACGCAATTTGTAGAAAGCCTTATAAATAGTAAAATGAATATAAATCAAAATGAAATTATTTTTACATTTTATGAATTAAGAGTAAAGCATAACCTAACTGAAGAGCAAACAGATGAATTTTTAGCTTTATGCAAAACAAGATTAGAAAATTTAGATTATAGAGTATTTTTCACAGGTACAAAATTTACATATAAAGAACAAAAGAGAATAGTACAAGATAATGAATTATTAGTAGCAATAAAAGAATAAGAAAGGGGATCAAAGATGAACTTAAAAAAAGAATTTAAGAAAGAAGAAATAGAGTTATTGCAAGTAGCAGGAGTAAATGTAGAAGATAGGGAGTATAGCAAAGAAGAATTGCGAAAATGTGAGATGGACATAGAAGAATTTATAATGTCGCATAGCTCTAAAAATGGCGATATATCTAAATTAAGTAATCAATATTATGGTATTTTAAATACACTTATAAACTAAATACACAAAAAAATATGAAGATAGAAAACTTATTTAATCTTCATATTTTTTATTTGTTGTTTGGCACATATTCAATTATATCATTTAAAGTGCAATTAAGATAATCACAAAATCGAGCAAGTACAAGAATATCAAATCTTACTAGATCGCCTTTCATTATTCGCTTAATTACTTTGAAATCTGTATCAGTATCTTTCATAAATCTGTAGATCGGAAGAGCGTCGTGTAGGGA
>CARBKU010000003.1:0-897 GCA_948946035.1 uncultured Clostridia bacterium | reverse complement strand
TTAATACTAATATGCCTACTTTTCAATAAATCTTGTAATTTAAAGAGATAATAGCCATTTTCTAATTTTACTTTATACATACTAAAATCACCTATTTTCTTAAAAATTATATAATTTTAGTATGCCACTTGACTATTGGTTATATAACCAATATAATAGAAAAACAGGAGTGGCAAATAATGGAAACAAAAATTGACAATTTTATAGTACCAAAATACATAGCTGAAGAAATAATAGAATATATAGAGCAAACAGCAATGGGAAGATGTAGATGTATGAAATGGGAAAATATAAAAGCATTATTAAGATTAGCAATAGTTAATGGAAGAATCACAAAAGAACAGGCAAAATATATAGAAAATGAGTTTTGCAGAGAAAAAATATAATATGTCAATTAAAACTAATATAGGAGGAACAAATGAAGAAAAAGGAAATAATAGATAAAATAGATGGAAAATTAGATGATCATTATAGAAGTATTGCCAAAGATTACTTGAAACATTATGCACAATTTAATGATTTTGAAAAAGCTATTTTTACAGAAATAATAGGCAATATAATAGAGAAACATTATTCATTAGAACAATGTTTTACAAGAATATCTAATGAATACAATGTAAATTGTAAAAGAATAGTCTTTTTTGCTATTATACGAGTAATAAAAATGCCAACACTAAAAGCGAAATTTCTTTTTTTGAGTAATATAAATGAAGTAATATCTCAATGTATAAATTTAATGAAAAGTGAAGTAGTAAATTTAGCTTTTAAATGTGCGTAATTTTTAAAAGATAGTAATATTAAATTGAAAAGCGATTTCAATTTATGATATAATTGAAATACAAATAGTAAGTGTGCGCCCAGCAAAGGGTAAGTAATCTAACGGGTGGAAATCCCGTC
>CARBKU010000002.1:12869-24088 GCA_948946035.1 uncultured Clostridia bacterium | reverse complement strand
GAATAATTTATAAAAATTCGCAAAAAAATGTGTCTAAAAACTTGACATAGATCCACAGCCAATTGCTTTCGAATTATTTTCTTTACGATTTTATATCCTTGACTACTGTATTTAACGAGTGAAAAATGGACCACTTTATAATTAAGACTTTAGAGTAACATAAATTCAATATATAACCTCTTAATTGATAAGAATTAAAATTTAGTATAAGTGTCAATACTTGATTTATCAATGCATTTTAGTATTGACACTTATACTAAATTTTAATACAATCAAACACGTGGTTATGTAACTAACTGGTCCAAATTTCAATTATAATATTGGTACAAAATGGTCCATTTTTCATTTGAGAAATACAACTACTCTTTTTTAACTCTTTTACAATATCAAGAAAACCTTCTCTGTGATATTTGCAAACAATTTCCATAAGTTCCTCTGCATGTTTCCAATTAGGATGTTTTTCGAGATTATGTGACACATCTTCACGTTCACCCCAATGGGCTACATAAGATAACTCTCCATCCGTTATATTGATACTAATATTAGCTCCAACGCTATTCCAAGCCCGAACTATAAATTCTTTTTTGTTAACCATTTTTATCCCTCCTATTTCTCTTTACACTTGTTATATGAGAATTACTAGTTACTTGCTATTTTTATCGTATAGCTACGAATAATATATTAATATTTTATCATAAATTAACTACAATTTCCAGTAAAATTTTTAAAAAAATTCTTTATCCAAAATATTTGCATATTTTTTCAAACTTTTCTGCTGTTTCATTTTCCATCTTTTCTGTTACTCTTACATATATATTATAAGTAGTATCAATATTTCGATGCCCTAACCTTTTTGAAACTGCTTTTATATCTGCTCCTGATTCAATTAATCTTGTTGCGTGAGTATCTCTAAAATCGTGAAATCTGCATGGAATACCTAATTCATAATGAATTACTTTAAAAGGATATTTACAACTATCAGTTCCTTCATATACTCCATTATTTTTTAGAAATACAAAATTAACTTCTGGTAAAGCTACATCTATTTCTGCATGTGCATTTATAATTTTAATTTCTTGCTTGTTATTATAAGGATTTATAACTGTCTTTTTATAATGTTTCATATATGTATCACCATAGTTTTTTCTATGTTCTTCTTGCTCTTGTTTATATTTTTTTAGTGCGTTGACAAGAGTATCTCCTATTGGTATTGTTCTATAACTTGTTTCTGTTTTACATGTTCCAAAATACCATACTGTAGTTGAGTTGCCACTTATATGTCTTTGCTTTGTTCCTCCTACTTGATTTTTCTTTAGTATATTTTTATTTACACTGATTGTTTTATTATAAAAGTCAATATCTTCCCAAGTTAAAGCAAATACTTCTGCAATTCTTAATCCTGTGCAATATGCTGTTAAAAAAGCATAATAAACACAATGATTATTTTTAAATCTATCTAATATTAAATTGATTTCTTCATTTGTAAAAATATGTGCTGGATCTTCTGGTGGAATATCATACTTAGGTAATTTTAGTCCTATTGCAGGATTTATCCTTATGTAATTACATTCATAAGCATAGTTAAATGAGCCTTTTAAAACTTTTTTAATATTGTTTAAAAAATTCTTGCTAAATGATTTATTAATATAAATTTTATTGATAAATTCTTGAAGTGTTGCTCTTGTAATCTGAGATAGTATGTAATGTCCTATATTGGGTTTTACATGATTTTTTATTATACTGCTATATCCTTCTATGGTATGATATTTTAAATTGATATAACAATAATTTTCAAGCCAATAATCTAAAAAGTCTGAATAACTCATATTATTTGATGAAAATGAATTACCTGTATTTAGATAATCATTATAGGCAAGTATTCCCTCCTTTTCTGCTTCGAATTTGGTTTTAAATCCTGATTTACTTAAAAATTTTCTTTTTCCATCAACTTTTGCAATTTCAAATTTATATTGATAGAAATTTCCTCTCTTTTGAATTGTTACATTCGACATTTTTTATTTCTCCTTTCATTTTTCGAATGTAAACTAAAAAGAAATGCTACCACGAATGATAACATTTCTATATTTTATTTTCACTTTGTTTGCATAGGCAAATATCCTTATTTTTCAAGCATTTCAGAATTTTAGATTTACGGTATGAAAACATTTTGCAAACAAAATGCAAACAATTTAGTGTGTTTTCATAGTTATGTCCACTCGCCTAATCTCTGTAAGTATTGATATTACTGATTTCTTCCACAACAGTTTTTGTATTTCTTACCACTTCCACATGGGCAAGGATCGTTTCTTCCAACTTTTGGTCCATCATTTCTTACTGTTCTATCAACATCAGTACCTATTTTTGCACCACCATCGACACTATGAATTGCCTCTAATGCTGCACCAGTAATTTTAACAGTTTCATGTCTTTTAGTTTCTTCTTGTTCTCTAATATGCATTAATATTTTAGTAACATCAAATTTAATATCACTAACCATTTCATCAAACATATCAAAACCTTCAAGTCTATATTGAACAACAGGGTCTTTTTGACCATAAGCACGAAGTCCAATACCATTTTTAAGTTCGTCCATACTATCAATATGGTTCATCCATTTTTCATCAACAACTTTAAGCATTACAATTCTTTCAAGTTCTCTCATTTGTTCTGAACCAATTTCTTCTTCTTTTTGAGCATAAATTTCAAGTGCTTTTTTCTTTAATTCATCTATGATGTTTTGAGTGTTATCTTTATTTTCTTTGATATAATCTAACATATCAATTCCAAAAATATTATTAATTTCTGTATTTAAAGATTCAATGTTTATTGTTTGTTCTTCACCCTCGATGAACATACCAACTATGACTTCTGCTACAGATTCTATTGTATTTATAATATTGTCATGAATATTTTCTCCATCTAATACTTGTCTTCTTTGTTTATAGATTATTTCTCTTTGAGCATTCATAACATCATCATATTTTAAAACATTTTTACGTATACTAAAGTTTCTACCTTCTACTTTCTTTTGAGCATTTTCAACTGCTTTTGATATTATTCTAGAATCAATTGGTAGGTTTTCGTCTGCTCCCATTGTATTGTATACTTTAGTTATTGTGTCTCCACCAAATATTTTCATTAAGTCATCATCTAATCCAATATAGAATTTAGATTCACCTATATCTCCTTGACGACCTGAACGTCCTCTTAATTGGTTATCAATTCTCCTTGACTCATGTCTTTCTGTACCAATTATTTTTAATCCTCCAGCATTTATTACTTTTTCTTTTTCTTCTTTTATTTCGTTTTCATATTTTTGAACTAATGAATTAAATTGTTCTCTTGCTTTTAATATGTTTTGGTCATCTGTTTCGTAATAAGTGTTTGCTTCTTCTATTAGTTCTGGAGAAACTTTTTTATTTCTCATTTCTTCTTTTGCTAAGTATTCACTGTTTCCTCCAAGCATAATATCTGTACCACGACCAGCCATATTTGTTGCAATTGTAACAGCTCCATATTTTCCTGCCTGTGCAACAATTTCTGCTTCTTTTTCGTGATATTTTGCGTTTAATACTTCATGGCTTATTCCTGCGTCTTTTAATAGTTTACTTAGTTTTTCTGATTTTTCAATTGAAACTGTACCTATTAATACTGGTTGTCCTTTTTTATGACTTTCTTTTACATTTTCTACTATTGCTCTATATTTTGCATTTTCGTTTTTGTATATTACATCATTTTGGTCATCACGAACCATTGGTTTGTTTGTTGGTATTTCTACAACATCTAAGTTGTAAATTTCTTGAAATTCTGCTTCTTCTGTCATAGCTGTACCTGTCATTCCTGATAATTTGTCATACATTCTAAAGAAGTTTTGGAATGTTATTGTGGCTAATGTTTTAGATTCGTCAGCAATTTTTACTTTTTCTTTTGCTTCAATTGCTTGATGTAACCCATTATTGTATCTTCTTCCATACATTATACGTCCTGTAAATTCGTCTACAATTAAAACTTCTCCATCTTTTACAATGTAGTCAATGTCTTTTTTCATAATTCCATGTGCACGTAATGCTTGGTTTACATGGTGTACTAATGTTGAGTTTTCTAAGTCATTAAAGTTTTCTAGGTTAAAGGCATCTTCTGCTTTTTTTATACCTTTTTGTGTTAGTGATGCTGATTTTGCTTTTAAGTCTACTATATAATCATAATTTTCGTTATCTTCTGCTTGGGCATAGTCTTTTACGTCTTCTTCTACTATGACTTTTGCAGATAGTTTTCTTACAAAGCTATCTGCTTTTTTGTATAGGTCAGATGATTCGTTTGCTCTACCAGATATAATTAATGGTGTTCTTGCTTCATCTATTAAAATACTATCAATTTCGTCGACAATTGCATAGTTAAGACCTCTTTGTACTAATTGGTCTTTATATATAACCATGTTGTCTCTTAGATAGTCAAATCCAAATTCGTTGTTTGTTCCATATGTTACGTCTGCATTATAAGCTTCTTGTTTCTCTTTTGGCTCCATTCCAGCTATAACTAGTCCTACAGTAAGCCCTAAGTATTTGTATAGTTTTCCCATCCATTCACTATCTCTTTTGGCTAGGTAATCATTTACAGTTATTACGTGTACACCTTTTCCTTCTAAGGCATTTAAATATACTGGTAGTGTTGCAACTAGGGTTTTTCCTTCTCCTGTTTTCATTTCTGCAATTCTACCTTGGTGTAAAATTATTCCTCCTATTAATTGTACGTCAAAGTGTCTTAAGCCTAATACTCTTTTTGATGCTTCTCTTACTACAGCAAATGCTTCTGGTAATATATCGTCTAATGTTTTTCCTTCTTTTAATTGATTTTTGAAATAGTCTGTTTTTCCTCTTAATTCATTGTCACTTAATTTTGACATTTCTCCTTCTAATCCATTTATTTGCTCTACTAATGGCATTAGTCTTTTTACTTCTTTTTCACTATATGATTTGAATAGTTTCATATTGAATTCGTCCTCCTAAGTTTAATTATTTTTTTACGTTGTTACTATATCATTAAAATTTGTTTTTATCAAGTCATTTTTAAATTTAAGTTTCGACTTTTTTCAAGAGCAGGTTATAATATATGATTTTTGAAACACTGCGTAAGCGACCAAACGAACTATGCGAGTGCGATTGGAGCAACCCACATATAAAATTTAATTTTGTAGGTTGCGACACACAAAGTGTAAAAAAATCATATATTATAACCTACTCTTGAAAAAAGTCGAAACTTAAAATTTTTAAAATATACTTTTAATTTACATCATAAACATTTAATTTATTCATTTTTTTATAGAAATTAATGGTTATTATGAGTAATTTTTAAATCATATTTTTTTATTCTTTACATAGAATTTATTAAATTAATTAGAAATGAGGAATAAATCAATGTTCGTTTATAATTTTAAAGTAAATGGAAGTAAATTATATAAAATGTTTTTTTCAGGTATGGTTATTTTTATTATATTTGCTGTGGTTTTTGTAATGCTAAAAATGTTTACTGGTGCAAAGAGTTCTGCCGAAAATGATAGATGTTTACCTAAAAATCATGTGGCAAAGCTAAATACTAGTAATTATACAAATGTTTTGAAAACAGTTCATGAAAATGTTAATCAGTATGTTGGTCTTAAAATTAATTTTATTGGCTATGTGTATAGGGTTTTAGATTTGAAAGATAATCAATTTATTTTGTCAAGAGATATGATTATTTCTTCTGATAGACAGTCTGTTATTGTTGGATTTTTGTGTGAGTATGATGATGCTAAGAATTTTTCTGATAATTCTTGGGTAGAAGTTACTGGCGAAATTATAAAAGGTGATTATCATGGCGATATGCCTATTGTGAAAATTACTGAAATAAAGAGTACAGATAAACCTAATGATGAGTTTGTTTATCCTCCTGATGAAAGTTATATTCCTACTAGTGAAATATTATAAAAATGTATATGATTTTTTTAATATTCTATAGAAAAGAGGGTATCTGAATTACATGATACCCTCACTAAAAATTAGCATTCCTAACTTTTAGATTTTTTTAATTCTGTTGCATGCCCAACTTACTAAATCCTGTTCTTCCTCAGTTAACGGTTCAGTTATTGGTACATCAAGTACATCCTTTGCTACTCTGTCTAATTCATTTCTTCTTACTGCTGAACTAGCAGAATTTTCAAAATATTCTTTTTCTTCAATTTTCATACTATTTTAGGAATTGATTTAAATAATAAAAAATATTAACCTGTAACTAAAACATTGTATTTTTTTGTAGTATATGGTAAAATAAAACAAATTTAATTGTGGAGGTAACAAAGTTGAAAAATGAACTAATACTAATACTAGATTTTGGAGGACAATACAATCAATTAATAGCAAGAAGAGTTAGAGAATGCAATGTATACTCAGAAGTAGTACCATTTGACATCTCAATAGAAAAAATAAAAGAAAAAGCACCAAAAGGAATCATATTTACAGGAGGACCAGCAAGTGTATATGGAGAAGACTCACCAAAATGTGCAAAAGAAATATTTAATTTAGGAATACCAGTTTTAGGAATATGTTATGGAATGCAACTAATGACATATACTTTAAATGGAAACGTTGCAAGAGCAAATAAAAGAGAATATGGAACAATAGACGTAAAAATAGATAACACCTCTTCCCTTTTCCAAGGATTTGACAAAGAAAACAAATTTTTAATGAGTCATACAGATTTTGTAGAAACTGTACCAGAAGGATTTAAAAACATAGGATTAACAGAATCATGTCCAAATGCAGCTATGGAAAATGCAGAAAAAAAATTATATGGAATACAATTTCATCCTGAAGTAAACAACTCTGTAAACGGAACACAAGTTATAAAAAACTTTTTATTCAATATATGCAATTGTTCTGGAGATTGGCAAATATCATCTTTTGTAGATGATTCTATAAAAGCATTAAAAGAAAAAATAGGTAACAAAAAAGCACTATGTGCCCTATCTGGAGGAGTTGACTCATCTGTTGCAGCTGTTTTACTTTCAAAAGCAATTGGAAAAAACTTAACTTGTATATTTGTTGACCATGGCTTACTTCGCAAAAATGAAGGAGATGAAGTTGAAGAAATATTTACAAAACAATTTGATGTAAATTTAGTTAGAGTAAATGCAAAAGATAGATTTTTAAACAAACTTGCAGGTGTAGTAGACCCTGAAAGAAAGAGAAAAATAATAGGTGAAGAATTTATTAGAGTATTTGAAGAAGAAGCTAAAAAAATTGGAACTGTTGACTTTTTAGTTCAAGGAACTATTTATCCAGATGTAATCGAAAGTGGTTTAGGAAAAAGTTCTGTAATAAAAAGCCATCATAATGTTGGAGGACTACCTGACTATGTAGACTTTAAAGAGATTGTTGAACCTTTAAGAGATTTATTTAAAGATGAAGTTAGAAAAACTGGATTAGAATTAGGAATTCCAGAAAACCTTGTTTATAGACAACCATTCCCTGGACCTGGACTAGCTATTCGTATTATTGGAGATATTACAGATGATAAATTAAATATTTTAAAAGAAGCTGATAGCATTTTTAGAGAAGAAATTGCCATTGCTGGATTACACAAAAATATTAACCAATATTTTGCAGTTTTAACAAATTTAAAATCTGTAGGTGTTATGGGTGATGAAAGAACATATGATTATACAATTGCTCTTCGTGCAGTTGAAACAACTGATTTTATGACTGGTATTTGGAGCAAAATTCCATATGATGTTTTAGAAAAAGTTTCTTCAAGAATTGTAAATGAAGTAAATCATGTAAATCGTGTAGTATATGATATTACATCTAAACCACCTGCAACAATTGAGTGGGAATAAAAACAATATATAGAAAACGGACCATATAAATACTGTACTTTATATGGTCTTTTTTATTGTATAAATAATTACATTTACCTTTTATCAAAAATAGTTTTAAATACACCTTGGTCTATTAAACTTGCAAAAATATTTTTAACAATAATTAAAACTATTGGTCCAATTAGTAATCCCATAACCCCTATAACTTTAAAACCTGTATACATCGCAATTAAAGTAAAAATTGGATGAACCCCTATATTTTTGCTAACCAACTTTGGTTCTAAAAGTTGTCTTACAACTGACATTATAACTAATAAAACAATAATAGCAATACCAAGTTTTAAATCTCCATTTATACCACAAATAATTGCCCATGGAATCATAACTGTGCCTGAACCTAAAATTGGTAGGGCATCTACAAACCCTATAAATAAAGCCATTAGTAAAGGATATTCTATATTAAAATTCATTATTCTTAGAAAATACAGCCCAACTAAAGAAATCAAAAAAGAAACAAATACAAGTGAAACTTCTGCTTTTAAGTACCCACCTAAAGTTTTAATTAAATCTTTTAAATGATTTCCTATCTTTTTAACCCATAATTTAGGTAAATGATGTTCTATTTGATCTAATATATATATTTTATCAACACAAATAAAATATAAAGCAAGAATTGTAATACCTATACATATTGCAATTGATGGCAAACTAGTTACTATGTCTATTAATCCTGTTAAAGAATTTCTTAGCCAAGATGATACATTATTTAAAATATCTCCTGTTGAATTTTGTATAACACCTAAAATTTCATCTGACAGATGAATTTTGTCAAAATTAAAGCTAGACATGAAGTTTTGAAAAATTTCATATGCTTTACTAAAATAGTCATTTAGCCCTTGAAGTAAACTGGAAGATTCAGAAAATAGTGTTATAATTAGCCAACTTAAACTTCCTAGTATAATTATTAAAACTACTACAAATATTATTATAGAACTAGTTCTTCTCGATAATTTTGTTTTTTTCATAATGTATTTTATTGCTGGTTCAATAATTAAAGAAATTATAAATGCTACTAGAAATGGCATGTAAAAAATTGATAGCTTTAAACCAATATATAAACCTAACAATATAAATACTACATATAAAATTCTTTTTCCTACTCTTGTCCAATATGAAACATCAAAAATCATAATTTTTCTCCTTAATTTAGTATATGTAAAAAGAACGGAGATTATCCGTCCTTTTAGTTGTTTTTATTCTGCATTTTTTTTGCTATTACAATTACAAATGTTTTCTATTGTTGTGCATACTTCTTGTTTTCCAAGTTCTCTATCATTATTTGCTAAGTCCGCTAATGTTAATATTCCTACAACATGATTTTCATTATCACATACAGGCAATCTTCTTATTTGATTTTGTGACATTTTTGTTTCTGCATTTGTCATATCATCATTTGTTTTACAAGTACATACATTACAAGTCATTATCTCACTAACAGGTATTGCTTTTGCATCTTTTTCACATGCTACACATCTTAAAAGTATGTCTCTATCTGTTACTATACCACATATACAATTATTATCATCACATACAGGTACACATCCTATATGATTTTCGCTCATTAATTTTGCAATTTCATTTAATTTTGTGTCTGGATTTACACAGCATACATCTGTGCACATACATTCATTTACTTTCATGCTTTTACCACCTTTCAAAATTTCTCATTTATATTTTTTGCAAAATAAAATCTTTTATACTGTATTATAGTTGTATAATTATATAATTTATTCTATAAGTGGTAAATTTTTCTTTTATTTTATTTAAACTTTATATTTCATAAAGTTCAGGTGGATAATTATACTCTATTGAACCTCGTGGCATAATTGGTGGTCGTGGTCCTGGCCCCCCTGGCCTATTTCCTCCTGGAAATGGTGGTCTTGGAGGACGTGGTGGCATTGGTGGTCTATTTCCAGGGAAACCTGGTCTACCAATTAATTCTCGAATAAGTAAAACTTTTATTAAATCTCTTAAATTATTATTTCTAAATTGTCTATCTTCTCCTCTATTCTGCTCTAAAGCACTTTTGTTTACATCCTCAGGTCTAGTTTCTCTTCTTGCTGTTGAATTAACCTGATTTGTAGTTCTATTTTGTGTTGTTTTAACTTCATTTTTCAATGTTATATTAATACCAATCTCATTTGTAGACTCAACAGCAGAATAAATTTCATCTGTCATATTTTCTACTAATTCACGTGTTACTGGCATACTATTACTTGCACATCTTTTTGTTATCATTGGATAAACTATTTTATAAATTTCTGGATAGCAACTTTCCAAAACAGTATTATCAGTAGTATTTTGAGCATTTGCACTATATTCCATTGTATAAGAATTATTATCATAACAACTATTACACATATTATTAATAGAATTATTAGGATATCCTAATATGCTTCTTATGTAGTCTTCATATGATTGTTCGTTCATATAAAAAAACCTCCTTCATATTTTCTATATAATATGAGGAGTTTTTTTGTTATGTGAGAATTTATCATAGATTTTGTACAAATTCTTTAAATTTATTTCCTCTTTCTACTGCATTTTTAAACATATCAAAACTTGCACTAGCTGGCGAAAATAATACTACTTCACCTTGTCGTGTTACTTTTTTTGCTAATTCTATTGCTTCTTCTAAACTATTGCACATATATATTGGCAAATTTTTTTGTTGGTTTTCTAATTCTTGCTTTACTGCATCAAATATTTTTCCTGAGGTTTGCCCTATAAGTATTAAATTTGATACTTTATTTATTACTGGTTTTGCCATTGTTTCATAGTCTAAGTTTTTGTCATATCCTCCAGCTATTAGTGTTATTTTTTCATCAAATGCATTTAAGCCTGATATTGCTCTTGTAGGAGAAGAACTTGCAGAGTCATTATACCATTTTACATTATCAATTTCTCTAACATATTCTAATCTATGTTCTACTGCTTTAAATTCTTTAATCACATTTACTGCTGTATCAATATCTACTAAAGTTTGTGTAGCAGCTAAAGCAGTAGCAATATTTTCATAATTGTGTTTACCTTTTAATAAAACTTCATTAGTATTTAGAATATGTTTTCTTATTTTATCATCACATTGTTTTATAATTTTATCATCTACAATAAATCCATCGTCTAATTTCTCTTTGCTACTAAAGAAGATAACTTTCCCGTTTGCTTCTTTAGCACAATTTCTTGTAATTTCATTATCGTAATTTAATATTAATATTCCATCTTCTTTTTGATATTTAAAAATGTTTTTCTTTGCATCTATATATTCTTGATAATCTTTATGTATATTTAGATGATTTGGTGTTAT
>CARBKU010000002.1:7173-12859 GCA_948946035.1 uncultured Clostridia bacterium | reverse complement strand
CTGGACTAATATCCATATTCATTAATTGAAAACTGCTTAATTCTAAAACTACAATATCATTTGGTTCCATTTCTGAAAGTTTTGTAAATAATGGCACTCCTATGTTTCCACCTAAATATACTTTGTTTTTAGTTTTTTGTAATATATGATTAACTAAACTTGTTGTAGTTGTTTTTCCATCACTTCCTGTAATACCTATAATTTTACAAGGACACATTTTCATTAACATTTCAATCTCTGTAGTTACAATAGCACCTCTATTTGCTTCTTCTGCTAATTCTTTTTTGGTTGGTAAACAACTTGGAGATCTAAAAATAATATCAAAGTTTTTAAGATTTGATAAAGATTTTTCTCCAAAATGAAATTCGAAATTATATGTTTTTATTTTATCTATAATTTCGTTTGGAATATTGTTTATTTCTCTATCATCAAAAACTGTTACAATAGCTTTTTTATCATACATATAATCAAGTAAAGGTAAATTGCTAACACCTAGTCCAATAATTGCTACTTTTCTAAATCTTATAAAGTCATTAAATTCTTCTAAATTTTTATTTTTAAAATTCATTACTCCACTTCCTTCTTTAACTTTTAATTCATTATTTTATTGTATGAAATTTTAAATATAGTGTGATTTCGCTCTCAATTTAAGGATATTATATACTAAAATATTATAAAAAACAAATAAATTATGGCAATCGCTTAAAATTATTATAATATTTTTTATTATTTAAATTAAAAACTTAAATAGCGCGAAGAAGGTTATAATTATATATTTTTAAACGGTTCCGGGGTAACCGTCCAAAAATTCTTAAAAAGTTTGTTAAAACTTTTTATTAGAATTTTTAGGATGGGGCAAGTGCAAAAATATATAATTATAACCTTCTGGGAGCGAGTAAATATCTAAAATAAATAATAAAAAATATTATAAAAATTTTAAGCAATACCATAGAAATGAATTTGAATTCAAAAAAAATTTATACTCATTTAATACATTTTGTATATTTTTTAACAGTAATGGCAACAATAAATATGAAAACTTGATTGGAGGTGCTTTTCATGTCAAATAAAGAAAATCAAAAAAATAGTAAGAAAAATAACCAAAAAAATAACAACAACAACAATAATGAAAGACAAAACAACAACAATGACTGTAGATAATTAAAAAATAACAAGTTAAAATGAAAAAAATTGTCAAAAAAGATTTTTCCTTTTTGACAATTTTTTTCATTTACATTTTTTTCTTTCCCAAAAATCATTATTATTTAGTTCCAAATATTCTGTCTCCTGCATCTCCTAATCCTGGTACAATATATCCAACTTCATTTAGCTTTTCGTCAATTGATGCTGTATATATTTCTACATCTGGATGTGTTTCTTGTAATTTTCTTAATCCTTCTGGTGCAGATATAATACATAAAAATTTTATTTTTTTAACTCCATCTTCTTTTAGCATTGTTATAGTGTCTACTGCTGAACCTCCTGTTGCTAGCATTGGGTCTAATACTATTACTTCTCTATTTGCTATATCTTGTGGCATTTTATAGTAATAACGAACAGGTTTTAGTGTTTCTTCGTTTCTATATAAACCTACATGACCTATTTTTGCATTTGGCATTACTTTTACTAGTCCTTCTAACATTCCTGTTCCAGCTCTTAAAATTGGAACAAATGCATATTTGTTTTCGTCTAATTGTTCTACTTTTGTTTTACATATTGGTGTGTCAATTTCAACTTCTTGTAATTCTGCATCTTCCATAGCTTCATAACATAAGAATGTTGCTATTTCTCCAATTACTTCTCTAAATTCTTTTGTTCCTGTTTCTTTATTTCTAATTATTGATAGTTTATGTCTAATTATAGGGTTATCTAAAACAATTGCTCCCATTCTTTTCTTCCTTTCTATTTATAGATTTTTTATAATTTGCCTCTTATTTTTATACTGTTTCTTTTACTTCTTGTCCTTCTTTTTGTTCTTTGTTTTCAATATTTCCTTCGTCTTTTTCTTCTGGTAAACAAAGATTTAATATTATTCCTGTTATTGCTGCTAAACTCATTCCTGAAATTGATACTGATAAATCTCCAGATACTATTGAAATTGTAGCACCTCCTAGTCCTAAAACTAACATACTTGCTGCTACTATTACGTTTTTAGATTTTCCAAAATCAGTTTGATTTTGAATTAATACTTTTAGTCCATTTATAGAAATAAATCCATATAGTAGTATAGATACTCCTCCTAATACTGCATTTGGTATTGTAGATACAATAGCTGTGAATTTTCCTAAAAATCCTAAACATATTGCAAATATTGCTGCTAATCCTATAACCCATACTGATGCAATTTTTGTCATTCCAACTACAGATGTGTTTTCTCCATATGTTGTATTTGATGGTCCTCCTAATAGCCCTGCTACTACTGTTGCAATACCATCACCTAATAATGTTTTTTCTAGTCCTGGATTTTTTAATAAATCTTTTCCTATAATTGTTCCTAAAGCTGTATGGTCGCCTATGTGCTCACACATTGTAACTAATGCTATTGGTGCTATTGTAAGTAGTGCAGAAAAACTTGGTGTATAACTTACAAATGGTACCATAAAGCTTGGCATACTAAAGAATGATGCTTCTACTATTGGTGTAAAATCTACTAATCCAAAGCATACTGCTGAAATGTATCCTACTATTATTCCAATTAAAAATGGTATTATTTTTAAGAATCCTTTTCCTCTAAGCATTACTAATCCTGTAGTTAAAAATGTTATTAGAGCTACTATAACTCCTTTCCATTCTATTGTACTGTCTGCTGCAATTCCTATTTGTGATACAGCACTTGGTGCTAATCCTAATCCTATAATCATTATCATTGGTCCTATTACAATTGGTGGTAAAAGTTTGTCAATCCAATTTTTACCTATAAATTTAACAATTACTGCAAATATAATATAAATAAGTCCTACTGCTACTACTCCTGTCATTGCTCCTGAAATTCCACCCTTTAGATATGCTGCTGCTATTGGTGCTATAAAGGCAAATGAACTTCCTAAATATACTGGTGATTTTCCTCTTGTGCATAATAAATAAATTAATGTACCTATTCCTGAAGTAACTAGTGCTACTGGTATTGTTAATACTGTTTCTCCTGCTGTAGAGTTTACTAATATTGGTACTAATATTGTAGCACCAAACATTGCAAATACATGTTGTATAGCTAAAACTATCCATTTAGCTAATTTTGGTTTTTCGTTTACATCTAATAGTAATTTTACTTTTTCCATTTAAATCCCCCTTTTATTTTTTTGTTTTGGTACAAAAAATTATAAAAAAATAGATACCTATTTTTTGTTTAAAATGGTATCTCTATTATAAAATTTATAATTAATAATAATGTGAATGCAAAAACAACAGCTTTGTAAACTGTACTTACTGATTTATAAACTTTTTGTTTTTCTATTATATTTGTCATTTTTTGCACCTCTTAAAAACTATACTACATATACATAAAAATTGCAAGAGTTTTTTTGATTTTTTAATACTAAATTTCTTTATATTTTTCTCTTTTATGGTATGTAGTATGTAGCAGTTTTTCTGCTCTATAACTTCCTGGTTTTTCTAAATACTCGTCATAAATTTTCTTAACAACTGGATTTTCGTGTGATTTTCTTATAGTACTTTTTTCATCTATTGAATAAAGTGCTTCTGCTCTTAGTTTCCTTACATCTATTTCTGAACGCAACTTTGAGTTCTTTATTGGTTGACCTCCACCCATTACACATCCACCTGGGCAAGCCATTATTTCTACAAACTGATAATCAGCTACTCCTGATTTGATTTCTTCTAAGATTCTTTTGGCATTTGCTAATCCGCTTGCAGCAACTACTTTTATGTCTTTTTCTGCAATTTTCACTGTTGCTTTTTTTATTCCATCTCCTCCACGTACTTCTTCAAACTCTATTTTTTCTAAATCTTTTCCTGTCAATATGTCTTGTGCTGTTCGTAAGGCCGCTTCCATAACTCCTCCTGTTGTTCCAAAAATTGCTGCTGCTCCTGTTGCTTCTCCCATTGGATTATCAAATGTATTATCTTCTAGTTTTTTAAATTCTATATTTGCTTGTTTTATCATTCTTGATAATTCACGAGTAGTAATTACATTGTCTACATCATAAAGTCCATCATTTTTCATTTCTGAACGTTGTCTTTCAAATTTTTTCGCAATACATGGCATTATTGATACTACATATATTTTTTCTGGGTCAATTCCTTTTTTATTTGCATAATATGTTTTTAGCAAGCTTCCTAACATTTGATGTGGAGATTTACATGTTGATAAATGTGGTAATAGTTCTGGGTAGTTCATTTCTATGTATTTTACCCATCCTGGGCTACATGATGTAATCATTGGAAGGTTTTGGTTATTTGTAAATCTTTCTATAAATTCATTTGCCTCTTCCATTATTGTAAAATCTGCACCTGTGTTTGTGTCAAAAACTTTGTCAAATCCTATTCTTTTAAGTGCTGTTACCATTTTTCCTGTTACATTTGTTCCAATTTTCATGCCAAATTCTTCACCTAGTGCCACTCTAACAGCTGGTGCAGTTTGTGCAATAACATATGTATTTGGGTCTTTTAATTTTATCCAAACATCATCTATTGTTTCTTTTTCGTGTAAAGCACCTGTTGGGCATGCTTCTATACATTGACCACAATTTGTACAATTTACATCTTTTAAACTATGGTCTCCTACAGTAGAAATGCATGATTCAAATCCTCTATTTATACAGTCTATTGCACCAATTTCTTGTACATTCTTACATGCTGCAACACATCTTCTACATAATATACATTTATTAAAATCTCTTACAATTGATGGTGATAAATCATCTATTTTATGTTCTGACATTTCCCCTTTAAATTCTATGTCTAAAATATTAAATTTCATGGCTAAACGTTGTAGTTCACAATTTCCATTTCTAGTACATGTTAAACAATCTCTATGATGGTTTGAAAGTATTAGGTCTAATATTACATGTCTTGCTTCTAATACATTTGGAGTATTTGTATGTACTACCATTCCTTCTTCTACTGCTTGAATACAAGATGTTGCAAATCCTCTTCTTCCTTCTACTTCTACTATACACATTCTACAATCTCCAACTTCGTTGATGTCCTTTAAAAAGCATAATGTTGGTATATCTATCCCTACTTGTTTTGCTGCTTGTAAAATTGTTGTGCCTTGTTTTACATTTACTTTTTGGTTGTCTATGGTTAAAGTAACAAAATTATTATCCATTTTTTATCTCAATCCTTTCTTCAAGTGGATTTAAAATAATTAAAATTAATTATTTTCTATCTTTTCTTCTTTTTTATTGTTTGATACCAAATTAATAAACAAATTTATTTCTAATGCAAATAATAATTCTATGCTTATATTTAT
Source organism: uncultured Clostridia bacterium (assembly GCA_948946035.1). Classification (GTDB taxonomy): domain Bacteria; phylum Bacillota; class Clostridia; order TANB77; family CAG-508; genus CAG-269. The sequence continues at coordinate 7,425 of CARBKU010000002.1, read as the reverse complement.
CATGTGTAATTTTCTATAATAATCATATATTGCATCAATATGTAAATATGTAGGCTTGCTTAATACTAATAGGAATAAATATGACATTACAATTCCAATTAACAATATAGATTTTGTTTTTCTTATTGTTTTACATTCTTTTATAACATATAAAATAGATATAATTGCTAAAATTAAAGCTGTTATAGAACTAATTAAATTTATTATATTAATTATATTAGTTGACAGTGCCGATCTCTGATATGGGCCAGA
>CARBKU010000002.1:0-7163 GCA_948946035.1 uncultured Clostridia bacterium | reverse complement strand
ATTTTCTCGATTGCTTACATTTTTATGACTAAATATGATACAAATAACAGTTAATATAATTGGTATAACAAGCATTATTAAATTTATCTTAATTTCATTTTTCTTTATTATGTTAAAAATAAAACTGATTATTACTAATATTAATATTAAATACAATCCCATATCTTTATTTCTCCTTTTATATTATTATCCAATTGCATGAAAAGGACAATTTGTTAAACAAGTACCGCATTTTATACATTTTTCTTGATTAATTACTCGTTTTTCTCTAGCCTCTCCTTCAATTGCATTAACAGGACAATGTTTTTGGCATAATCCACAACCTTTACATTTTTCTTCATCAATTGTTATTTTTGACAAAGCTTTACATTCTAGTGTTTTACATTCTTTATAAATTGCATGTTGCCTAAATTCTTCTCTAAAATATTTTAGAGTACTTAATACAGGGTTTGGAGCACTTTGACCTAGTCCACATATGCTCGATTTTTGTATGTTTATTGCTAGTTTTTCTAATTTATATATGTCCGCTTCTGTTCCTTCGCCAGAACATAATCTTTCTAAAGTTTCTAGCATTCTCTTTGTACCAATTCTGCAAGGTGTACATTTACCGCAACTTTCGCTTACAGTAAATTCTAAATAAAATTTTGCAAGTGATACCATACATTTTGTATCATCCATAACTATTAGTCCACCTGAACCCATCATAGACCCAATTTCTTTTAATGATTCATAATCTATTGGTGTGTCTAAATGTTCTTTTGGTATACATCCTCCTGAAGGTCCACCTGTTTGAGCTGCTTTAAAGTCTCTTCCATTTGGAATTCCTCCTCCAATGTCATATACAATTTCTCTTAAAGTAGTTCCCATAGGAACCTCGACTAGTCCAATATTATTAACATTTCCACCTAATGCAAATACTTTTGTACCTTTTGAATTTTCTGTTCCTATTGATGAATACCATTCTGCTCCATTTAAAATAATTTGTGAAATGTTTGCATATGTTTCAACATTATTAATTAATGTAGGTTTTCCCCATAATCCATGTTGTGCTGGATATGGTGGTTTTACCCTTGGTTGGCCTCTTTTACCTTCAATTGATTCTAATAGTGCTGTTTCTTCCCCACATACAAATGCTCCAGCACCTAAACGAATTTCAATATTAAAACTAAAACTTGTTCCAAAAATATTATTTCCTAAAATCCCATATTCTTCTGCCTGTTTAATTGCAATTTCTAATCTTTTAACAGCAATTGGATATTCTGCTCTAACATATATAAATCCTTTATTTGCACCAATACTATATGCTGCAATTGCCATTGCCTCTAATACTGAATGTGGGTCACCTTCTAAAATACTTCTATCCATAAAAGCACCTGGATCACCTTCATCAGCATTACATACAACATACTTTTGCCCGCCTTCAACATTTTTTGTAAGTTCCCACTTCTTACCTGTAGGAAATCCTGCACCTCCACGGCCACGAAGTCCAGACTCTTTTATAACATTAATTACATCATCCTGACTCATTTTAGTTAAAACCTTTTCTAATGCTTTATAACCATCAAAAGCTATATATTCATCAATATCTTCTGGATTAATAACACCACAATTTTTCAAAGCAATTCTTTTCTGCTTTTTATAAAAATTAAGGTCATCCAAACTATTTACAATAGTTCCATCAATATCTTTGCAAAGTAATCTATCAACTTTCTTACCTTCAATAATATGTGACTGAACAATTTCTTCACAATCATCTGGAGTCACCATCGCATAAAAAGTATCTTCTGGTCTAATAATTACAATAGGACCTTTTGCACACAAACCAAAACAACCAGTTTTAATAACCCTTACATTTTCAATTCCCTTGTCATTTAAAATCCTTTTAAAACTCTCTAAAATTTTAGGTGACTTTGATGAAGTACAACCAGTTCCATTACAAACTAAAATATGCTTCTCACGTGTATCTGCACCAGTATTAACTCTTAAATCTAACTCTATTCTTTTCTCTTTTCTAATTCTTTGAAGTTCTTCTAAACTTTTCATTAATTTCCTCCTTTGAGACATTTGGGACAGTCTTTAAATGTATCAACATTTCGTGTTTTTTCGACACTATTATTTTTTCAATAAATCATTTAATTTTGCTAGATTCTTTGATAATCCAATTATTTCAATTGGTATTTCTATTAGCTTATTATCTTTTGCTACATAGTTTTCAATTTTTATATTGTCTAAACTTATAATATTTTCTAGTTCTTTTACTACATAATGTAATTGAATGCAATGAGGAGATTTGTCAACAGTAGCAAATACTAGTTTTTTTATTTTTTCTCTCGCTATCATTCCTATTATTTTAGTTACAACCATATTTAGATGAGTTTCCTCTAGACATACTTCATATATATTTCTTCCTTTTGAAACATTTTTAAAATGTCTCTATTGTTTCAATCTTTGCCATTTTTCGACTAATTTTTGAGACACTTTTAACCTGTCCCCATTAACTCATCTAAAACTTGATCTAGTTTTTGTACAGTTGCTTTTCCATATACTTCTCCATTTACAGTGAATACTGGTGCTAATCCACATGCTCCTACACATCTTGTTTCTTCTATTGAAAATTTTCCGTCTTTTGTGGTTTCTCCTGGCTCTATTTTTAATCTTTCTTTTAGTCTGTCCATTATTTTTTGTGAACCTTTTACAAAGCATGCTGTTCCTAAACATACTGATATATTATATTTTCCTTTTGGTTTTAGTGAAAATCTTGAATAAAATGTGACTACCCCATAGATTTCTGCCATTGGCATTGATAAAAATTCTGATAGTTCTTTTTGTACCCACATTGGTACATATCCATAGTGTTCTTGTACTTCATTTAACATTTGAATTAAGTTGTCTTTTACAGGCTGATATATTGAAAAAAGTTCAACTAAAAATTTGTCTTTTTTTTCTTCGCCACAACAACATTTATTAGTTACTTTATTGTTTTCATGCATATTTTTTCCTCCTTTTAATAATATGTATTATATTATTATTTAAATTATATCAAAGCATTTTTTTTTACACAATATATTTTAAAAATTTTGTTTTTTTATGTCTTTTTTTATTTTATATTGACATTTTATGAAAATAAGGTAAAATATAAATTATAATAAAAAATAAAAGGAGGATTTAAAAATGGGATATGACTATTATAATTACTATGACTATAGTAGTACACCATATGCATCAAGCAGTATAGATTCAGCAGCAGCTGCTGGAATACTTGGAGCTTTAGGAGCTTTTTTAGGAGTAATACTAATTTTGACAGTAGCTATTTATGTCCTACAAATTATTGCTTACTGGAAATTGTTTACTAAAGCTGGTGAAGCAGGTTGGAAATCACTTATTCCTATTTATAACCTAGTTGTTGTATACAAAATTTCTGGTGTTTCACCATGGTTTTTACTTATATTTTTAGCAGCTTGGATACCAGTAGTAGGAGCTATCGCTGTATTTGTACTTAATATTTATCAAACACATCAATTCTCTAAATCTTTTGGTAAAGATATTGGTTATACAATTGGATTAATTTTTGTACCAACTATTTTTTATATGATTTTAGCTTTCGGAAGTGCTGAATATGTTGGACCAGGTGGAAATAGAACAGAAAATAATCAACCAACAGCTGATGCTTAATAAAAAAAGACTCGAAATTTTAAAAATATCGAGTCTTTTTTTATTATTTCTTCAATAACTACAATATATAATATAATATCCCCTGTATGATTTTACCTTGCTTCTTCTTCCTTCTTTTTATTCTTAATAATAAATCTTTCTGGTCTACAAATTTCAAACGGTATTAATCTGCCATTTTTTAAAACATTAAGTTCAATATCAAATCTTTCTAATCCATCTTTTAATAATTCTCCTTTTTTTAGATACATTGGAACTAATACGCTTTCTATTAAGTTTTCAATTAATTGTGGTTGTATCATAGAATAATTTTTTGGCATTTTTTCTATAATTTCATTTTTTCTTTCTGGGTACTCACCAACTAAAAACTTTATACGTTCTATTGCTGTTGGAATATATGCATCTTGCTTAATTGTTTGCTTATGGTATTTACGATGATTTGTTGATTTCATTAATAATATGTCGTCGTTGCATCTATTAAAAATGCCCCTGATGTATCTATTCTTTCTCCTGTTCCTTCTTCTAATTCCATACAAAGAAAATATGGTTTATTTTCTATATTAATTACTTTTTTACTGTATGAATTATGCTATCAAAAATTTTTAATAAAGAATAATAAACTACTAAATAATTGGAGTCGCTTACCAAAAAACAATAATCATATTTTTATGAATTTTGTATACTTTTATCAATAATTTTATTACATTCTACAACAGTTGTATTATCTGCTATATTAGTTAGTACTGTTGCATTTGCTCCAATTTTTACATTATTACCAATTTTTATTGGACCTAAAACTTTGCTTCCTGCTCCTACCATAACATTATTTCCCAAATCTGGATGTCTTTTATATTTATCTTTGCCTGTTCCCCCTAATGTTGAATTATGATAAATTGTACAGTCATTTCCTATAGTAGTAGTTTCTCCAATTACTATTCCCATTCCATGATCTATAAAAAGTCTTCTTCCTATTTTTGCTCCTGGATGAATTTCAATTCCAGTAAAAAATCGTCCTAATTGAGAAACTAATCTTGCTAAAAATAATAACTTATGTCTATATAAAAAATTAGCAAATCTATAAAAAATCAGAATGTGAAATCCTGGGTATAATATTATTACTTCTAATATGTTTCTTGCTGCTGGGTCTTTACTCATAATATTTTTTGCATCTTCATAAAGTTCATTAAAAAATTTCATAAACTATCACCTTCTATATCATATGCAATTATTATTTTTCGTTTCTTTCTTATTCAAAAAACGTTACCCAAATTTAAGTTTAGGTAACGTTTTAACTTATGTGTTTTTTTCCAATTCTTTAATTTTATCTCTTAATTCTGCAGCTTTTTCAAATTCCATATTAGAAGCATGTTTTAACATTTCATCAGTCAATTTTGCAATAATATCTTTTATATCTTCATTTTTGTCCAACTTATATTCTGTTTTAATATCCTCAATTACAGTAGCTTTTATAATATCTCTTACTGACTTTTTAATTGTTTGAGGAGTAATATTATGTTCTTTATTATATTTTTCTTGAATACTTCTTCTACGATTTGTTTCAGAAATTGCCTTTTCCATACTATCTGTAAGCTCATCAGCATACATTATAACAGTTCCATCTGTATTTCTTGCAGCACGTCCAATTGTTTGAATTAGTGACCTTTCTGAACGTAAAAAACCTTCTTTATCAGCATCTAAAATAGCAACCAATGAAACTTCTGGTATGTCTAGCCCTTCTCTTAGAAGATTAATTCCAACTAATACATCAAACTCACCAATACGAAGATTTCGTATTATTTCCATTCTTTCTAAAGCTTTTGTATCTGAGTGCATATAATTAACTTTTATATCTAAGCTTTTTAAATATTCTGTTAAATCTTCTGCCATTTTCTTAGTTAAAGTAGTAACTAATACTCTTTCTTTTTTTTCTACACGAATCCTAATTTGTTCTAGCAAATCATCAATTTGATTTGTTACTGGTTTTACTTCTATTTTTGGATCTAACAAACCAGTTGGTCTAATAATTTGTTCTACTACATTTTCTTTTGAGTTTTCTTTTTCATAATCTGCAGGTGTTGCACTTACAAAAATAACTTGATTTAATCTTTCTTCAAATTCATTAAATTTTAGTGGTCTGTTGTCAAATGCTGATGGTAGACGGAAACCATAGTTGATTAATGATTCTTTTCTGGCTCTGTCTCCGTTATACATAGCTCTTACTTGAGGAATTGTGGCATGTGACTCATCTACTAATAATAAGAAATTATCTGGAAAGTAATCAAATAATGTATATGGTGGACTTCCTTCTTGCCTTCCACTTATGTGTCTTGAATAGTTTTCAATTCCTGAACAAAATCCTGTCTCTTTCATCATTTCTATATCAAAATTTGTTCTTTCTTCTATTCTTTGTGCTTCAATTAGTTTATTTTGAGATTTAAAGTATTTTACTCTCTCCTCCATTTCTTGTTCAATTGTTACAATTGCTTTGTCCATTTTTTCTCTTGTTGTAACATAATGAGAGGCAGGCGAAATTAAAATGTGTTTTCTAACACCTATTGACTTACCAGTTAAAGGATTTATTTCTGTTATCTTTTCAATTTCATCTCCCCAGAATTCGACCCTAACTGCTGACTCTGACCTGTCTGATGGATAAATTTCTACTATGTCTCCTTTTGCTCTAAATGTTCCTCTTTGAAAATCTATTTCGTTTCTAGTATATTGCATTGTAATTAGTTTTTTTAGTACTTGGTCTCTTGATTTTTGCATTCCAGCTCTTAAAGATAACATCATCCCTTGGTAATCAACAGGATCTCCTAAGCCATATATACAAGAAACAGATGCTACTATTATTACATCTTTTGTTTCAAATAGCGATAAAGTTGCTGAGTGTCTTAGCTTGTCTATTTCATCATTAATTGATGAGTCTTTTTCAATGTAAGTGTCTGATGATGGAATATAACTTTCTGGTTGATAATAATCATAATATGAAACAAAGTATTCTACATTATTCTCTGGAAAAAACTCCTTAAATTCAGAATATAGTTGTCCTGCTAGTGTTTTATTATGTGCTAAAACTAATGTTGGCTTTTGAACTTTTTCTATTATATTTGCCATTGCAAATGTTTTTCCGAGAACCTGTAACTCCTAAAAGTGTCTGGAATTTTTTTCCTTCCATTATTCCTTTACTTAAATATTCTATTGCTTGTGGTTGGTCGCCAGTTGGCTTGTAATCTGAATGAATTTTAAACATAACTAATCTCCTTTTATATCTTAATCATATAAATCATTCTCTTTCTCATCTATATAATTTTCTTCGTCAAATGCAGGATTCATTATTAAAAGCAATTTCATTTTTCCTACATATACAAATTCTGTATTATTTGGAATTTCTATAATATTTCCTACTTCAACATTATACAATTCCCCATTTATTTTAAAAATTCCTTTTCCTTCTAGCCATAATATATATGGCTACTCACTTTATTTGTACAATA
>CARBKU010000001.1 GCA_948946035.1 uncultured Clostridia bacterium | reverse complement strand
TCACAAACTAACTTTGATAATCTATCTAGAGTATTAATTATGTTTGGATTAAATTCTTCCTTTATATACGGAATAACTATATTTCTTACTTTGTTTCTTGTATACACATTTTCAAAATTAGTTTTATCAATTCTAGGTTCTATATTATTATCATTACAATAATTTTCAATTTGATATCTTTCACACTCTATTAAAGGTCTAATATATTTTTCTCTTTTAGGTTCAATTCCTTTCAATCCACTTATTCCGCTACCTCTTAACAAATTCATAATAATAGTTTCACTTTTATCATTTTTATTATGAGCAATAGCAATTTTATTACTATGTGTCATTTTACAAACTTCATTAAAAAAATCATATCTCGCTAATCTTCCTGCTTCTTCTGTTCCTATTTTATTATTATTGGCAAATTTTTGAACATCTATACTTTTTGAATAAAAATCAATGTTATTTTTTTTGCAATAATCTCTAACATATTCTTCATCATCTTTTGCTTCTTGCCTAATCATATGATTAATGTGTGCAACAACTATTTCTACTGTAGACATAGATTTTTGATATTTTTTTTGTTTTATTATTTTGTTAAGTATATCTAATAAACACATAGAGTCTGGTCCACCTGATACCCCTATAACTATTTTGTCACCTTCTTCTATTAGTTTATATTTTTTTATTGTTTCTATAACTTTATTTTCCATATCAGACATTTTAATTACATTCCTTTAACCGTCAAATCTTCTTTCTAAATTAACAAATTTTGTGTAGCTTCCTAGCCATAATAATTCTATTGTTCCTGTTGAACCACCTCTGTGTTTTGCTATTATTACTTCTGCAATATCTTTTTTTTCGCTGTCTTGATTATAATAATCATCTCTATATAAAAACATTACTATATCAGCATCTTGCTCTATTGCTCCTGATTCCCTTAAGTCAGATAACATTGGTCTATGGTCTGGTCTTTGTTCTGCTGCTCTCGATAGTTGTGATAGTGCAATTACTGGCACATTTAGTTCTTTTGCTAATATTTTTAATGATCTACTTATTTCTGATATTTCTTGCTCACGACTGCCACTTCTTCTACTATTACTACCTTGTACTAGTTGTAAATAGTCTATTACCACCATTCCTATGTCTTTTTCTAATTTTAGTTTTCTACATTTTGCTCTAATTTCTGTAATTGATATTCCTGGTGTGTCGTCTATATAAACTTCTGCTTCTGATAATGGTCCAACTGATTCTGCTAGTTTTGTCCAGTCATTTTCTTCTAATTTTCCAGTTCTTACTTTGTTACTATCCACCATTGATTCACTACATAAAACTCTGTTTACAAGTTGCTCTTTTGACATTTCTAAGCTAAATACTGCTACTGGCACTTTTGCTCTTAATGCTGCATTTGTTGCAATATTTAAGGCAAATGCTGTTTTTCCCATAGCTGGTCTTGCCGCTATTAATATTAATTCTGAACCATGTAAACCTGCAGTTTTATAGTCCAATTCTGTAAATCCTGTAGGTACACCTGTTATATGTTGCTTTCTATTATATAATTCTTCTAGTTGAGTAAAACTGTCTACTAATACATCTTTTAATGGAGAGTAACTTTTTTCTCCTTTGTCTTGCATAATGTTAAATATTTTCTTTTCTGCCCCTTCCATAATGTCATCTACTTCTTCTGTTTGATTATATCCTAATTCTATTATTTCGTTTGCTGTTTTTATTAATCTTCTTAGTGTTGATTTTTCTTCTACTATTTTTATATATTTAGATGCATTTGCAGTTGTAGGAACTTTTTCAGGAAGTTCAGCTAGATATTCTAGTCCTCCAATTTGTTCAAACTTGCCCATTGATTCTAATTCTGATTTTACTGTAATAATGTCTATGGGTTCTGCTCGTGTATATAAATTTAGAATAGCAGCATAAATGGCTTTATTGTCTTCTCTATAAAAATCTTCTTCTTTTAGTACTTCTATACTTGCTATAACAGCATCTTTATCTGTAAGCATACTACCTATTATGGCTTGTTCTGCTTCTAAATCGTGTGGTGGTACCTTTCCTAAATCCATTTACATCCTCTCTCCCCAAAAGACTAAAATGCTAATTTTCTGATATAACATTAATTTTTAAATTAGCTATTACACCTTCATATAATTTTATATCAATTTTTCTTGCCCCTAATGTCTTTATTGTCTCTTTTAATTCTATTTTCTTTTTGTCAACTTTTATTTTATATTCTTTTTCTAGTACTTCTGAAATTTCTTTTGTAGAAACCCCTCCAAATATTTTGCCATTTTCACCTGATTTTACAAGTATTTTTAGGGTTATTTCTGAAATTTTATTTGCTATTTTTTTTGCTTCTTCTTTCTCTTGTGATTTTTTGAAAGTATTAGAATCTTGCTTTGCTTTTAATTTACTAATATTTTCTGTATTTGCCTCTACTGCCATATTTTTGGGAAATAAAAAATTACGTGCATATCCATCTGATGCATTAATAATTTGATCTTTCTTTCCTACACCTTTTATATCTTGTTTTAAAATCACTTTCATAAAACTCACTGCCTTTCTTAATATGTATAGTTTACACTATTTTTTTCTTTTTTTCAACTACATATATTGAAAAATTGCCAGAATTTCTATCCCACTGGCAATTTTATTTTAACTTTCTATTTCAGAAAAATATTCATTTATTTTATTTATTAGTTCTTGCTTTGTTTCTTCTACTGTCATTCCTTCTACTTGTGCACCTGCTAATGTTATGTGTCCTCCTCCTCCGTAGCTTTTCTAATATTACCTGAACATTTATATCTCCAATAGACCTTCCACTAATACATACTTTTTCGCCTATATTTCCTATTACAAATGATGCTGTTACTTCACTTATTGTAAGTAATTCGTCTGCTGCTTTTGCACATATTAGGCTTGTATCTTCTTTCTTTTTTTCATATATTGATATAGCTATAGTATCGTTTACTATTTCTGCTTCTTTTACTATTTCTGCTATTGTATTATAACTTTCTAAGTTTCCTTGAAACCATTTTTTTACTCTTATTATATCTACTCCACATTTACGTAGATATGCTGCTGCTTCAAATGTTCTAACTCCTGTTTTAAATGTAAAGTTTTTTGTATCTATCATTATTCCTGCATATAAACTTTCTGCCTCTATTGTTTTTAGTTCAACCTTTTTCTCCACATATTGTAGTAATTCTGTGACTAATTCTGCTGCTGATGAAGCATATACTTCTTGAAATGTTATTGTTGCATTTTCTATATAGTCTGCACTTCTTCTATGATGGTCTATTATTGCTACTTTTTTTGCTCTTTCTAATAATTCTGGTACTTGTACATAATTTTTCTTGTGTGTATCAACAATTACTAGTAAGGTTTCTTCATCTATATTTTCAATAGCAACTTCTTTATTTATCATTATATCTTCATATTCTTCATCTTTGTCAATAGAATCTTGAAAATCTTTAATTGATACAGTTCTCTCGTTGTGTATAATATATGCATTTGTGTTTAGTGTTTTTGCTAATCTATATATTCCCATACTTGCTCCAATGCAGTCCATGTCTGGATTTGTATGTCCCATTATCATTACTTTTTTAGAATCTTTTATTAGGTTTTCTAAAGCATGTGCTACTACTCTTGCTTTTACTTTTGTTCTTGATTCTACTTCTTCTGTTCTTCCTCCAAAGAATTTGTATATTTCGTTTTCTCTTATTACCGCTTGGTCTCCTCCACGTCCTAATACAATGTCCATTGCTGCTTGTGTTGATTTATATTTTTCTTTATCTGTTTCTCCTTCATTCGAAATTGCTATACTTAATGTGAATTGTATCTTTTCGTCTGTATTTATTTCTTTTATTTTGTCTAATATACTAAATTTGTCTTCTTTAAGTATTTCTAAATATCTTTGTTCAAAAAAGTATATATATTTGTTTTTGTCCTGTTTTATTATTACTCCATTTGTTAGGTTTGCCCAATCATATATACTTGTATCTATTTCTGCAATTACTTGTGGCCTTTCTTCACTTTCAATGCTTTGCATTGTTTCTTCGTAATTGTCAACTACTAACATTCCAACACATGTTTTTGAGTTTTTATATTCTTTTTGTAGTTTTATATTATCTGTGTCATCAATAAAGTATAACATTATCATGTATTCTTTTTTTCTTTCTCTTTCTTTATAATCTATATATCTTCCTTTTATTAAATATGTTTTTTTATCTATTTCTATCTTTCTTTCTATGTCTTTATTGTTGTTGTCTTTTCTGTTTTCAATTTCACTTTTTAATTCTATTGTTAAATCATTTAAATAATTATTTATGTCTATGTTAGCAAATTCAGTGTTAAATTTTGAACTTCTCCAAATTATATTTCCATCTGTTTGTAATATTATTAATGGAAATGGAGAATTTATTAAACTTGTTTTTGCTGTTGTGTCTACTGTTAGTGTTAGATCTTGCAATGTTTCTGATATTTCACTTTTTCTTTTATTATTTGTATAGTATGAGTATATAATGAGTAATACATATATGATTATTGCTGGTATTATCATCGCTGGTATCGTAATGCAAATGATTGTTAATAATATTAAGATTATGCCTAAATATATTTTTGTTTTTGATACTAATTTATCAAATACTTTTCTGTTGTTAGTCTGCATAAATTTTCTCCTTATTTTTATTCTATTATATTTTACTAACAAATGGCTGTTTTGTCAACAAAATCACGGCAATTACTTGAAAAAGAGAGGATTTTTATAATCCTCTCTTTCTTACACTCTCTAATTATTCTCTTCAACTTCTTCTGAAGTTTCTTCAAGTTCTTTTTCTGTACTAATATGAATATTTTGATATTTTTGCATACCTGTACCTGCTGGAATTAGCTTACCAATAATAACATTTTCTTTTAATCCAACTAAGTCATCTACTTTACCTTTAACAGCTGCTTCTGTTAATACTCTAGTTGTTTCTTGGAATGATGCTGCTGACAAGAAACTTTCTGTAGCAAGTGATGCTTTTGTAATACCAAGTAATACTCTTTTACCTGTTGCTGGGCGTTTTCCTTGTTCTTCAATTTCTTTATTTGCATCTGCAAAATCATACATATCAATTAATGAACCTGGGAACATATCTGTATCTGCATTATCTTCAACTCTAACCTTTTTAAGCATTTGTCTACCAATTACTTCAATATGTTTATCATTAATATCAACACCTTGATTTCTATAAACTTTTTGAACTTCTGAAATTAAGTATTCATATACTCCTTCTGGTCCTTTTATAGCAAGTATTTCACTTGGATTAATTGAACCTTCTATTAATGGTTCACATGCTTCTACCATGTCTCCATCTTTAACCTTCATTTTTGAACCAAATGGTATTGTATATGTTTTAGAATCTCCATTATTTGTTACAATAACTTCTTTCTTTTTCTTTGTTTCTTTTATTTTTACTTTACCATCTATTTCAGTTATAATTGCAAGTCCTTTTGGTTTTCTTGCTTCAAATAATTCTTCAACCCTTGGAAGACCTTGTGTAATATCAGCTACACCTGCTACACCACCAGAGTGAATTGTTCTCATTGTAAGCTGTGTACCTGGTTCACCAATTGATTGAGCAGCAATAATTCCTATTGCTTCACCTATTGAAACTAAGTCTCTTCTTGCTAAGCCCATACCATAACATTTTTGACATACACCATGTTTTGAATGGCATCCAAGTACTGAACGTACCTCTAAATTTTCAATTCCTGCTTCTACTATTTTATCTGCAATGTCCTCTGTAATCATAGTGTTTGTATCAATGATAAGTTCATTTGTTTTTGGGTCAACTACATCTTGTGTTGTAAATCTTCCTACTAATCTTTCTTGCATTTTTTCTATTACTTGATTTCCATCTTTTATATCATAAACAATAATTCCTTCGCTTGTTCCACAGTCATGTTCTCTAACTATAATATCTTGTGCTACATCAACTAATCTTCTAGTTAGATATCCTGAGTCAGCTGTTCTTAAAGCTGTATCTGAAAGTCCCTTACGAGCTCCATGGGCTGAAATAAAGTACTCTAATGCGTCTAGCCCTTCAGCAAATGATGATTTAATTGGAATTTCAACTGCTTTACCAGTAGTACTAGCCATAAGACCACGCATACCAGCAATTTGTCTTAATTGGTTCATGTTACCTCTGGCTCCTGATTTTACCATCATATATACTGGGTTTAAATCATCAAAGTTTTCTTCCATGACACGACTAACGTTTTTAGTTGCATCTTCCCATACATTAATTACAGCATTATATCTTTCTTCGTTAGTAATTAAACCTCTTGCATATTGTTTTCTAATAGTTTCTACTTTATTGTCAGCTTCTTGTAATAATTCATTTTTTGCTGCTGGGACTTTTACGTCATCCATTGAATATGTTATACCAGCAAGTGTTGCATATTTATAACCTAATGATTTAATGTAGTCTATTACTTCTGCTGATTCTGTTAGTCCATGAGTTCTAATTACTCTTTCTATAATTTGACCCATTGTCTTTTTAACAACTGGGAAACTAATTTCGTATTGGAATGGGTCTTCTTTTCTGTCTATAAATCCTAAATCTTGTGGAATTCCTTGGTTGAATATTATTCTTCCAACGCTTGTTTCTATTTTTTTGTTTTTTAATTCTCCATCAATTTCTATTGTTTTTCTAACAAATATTTTTGCATGTATATCTACTTCATGATTTTCAAATGCCATTATAGCTTCATCTGGGTCTTTAAAGTATTTTCCTTCTCCTTTTTCGCCATCTATTACCATTGTTAAATAATAACTTCCTAAAATCATGTCAAGTCTAGGTGTAGCAACTGGTTTACCATCTTGTGGTTTAAGTAAGTTATTTGTAGATAACATTAAGTATCTTGATTCTGCTTGTGCTTCTGGTGATAATGGTAAATGTACAGCCATTTGGTCACCATCAAAGTCAGCATTGAATGCTTCACATACTAATGGGTGAAGTTTTATTGCTCTTCCTTCTACTAGTACTGGTTCAAAACTTTGAATTCCTAATCTATGTAGTGTTGGGGCACGGTTTAACATTACTGGATGATCTTTTATAACTTCTTCTAATATTCCCCATACTTCTGGTCTTAGTCTTTCTACCATTCTTTTTGCATTTTTGATGTTTTGTGCTATTCCTCTTCCTACTAATTCTCTCATAACAAATGGTTTGAATAATTCAACAGCCATTTCTTTTGGAAGTCCACATTGATACAATTTTAGTTCTGGTCCAACTACTATAACAGAACGTCCAGAATAGTCAACACGCTTTCCTAGTAAGTTTTGACGAAATCTACCTTGTTTACCTTTTAGTAAGTCTGATAATGATTTTAATGGTCTGTTTCCAGCTCCTGTTACTGGTCTTCCACGTCTACCATTATCTATTAGAGCATCTACTGATTCTTGTAGCATTCTTTTTTCATTACGTACAATTATTTCTGGTGCTCCAAGTTCTAATAGTCTTTTTAGTCTGTTGTTTCTGTTTATGACTCTTCTATATAAGTCATTTAAGTCTGATGTTGCAAATCTTCCACCGTCTAATTGTACCATTGGTCTTAGTTCTGGTGGAATAACTGGTACAACATTCATTATCATCCATTCTGGTCTATTTCCAGATATTCTAAATGATTCAACTGTATCTAATCTTTTTACTAGTTTAACTCTTTTTTGCTCGCTTGCTCCTTCTAGTTCTTTTTTTATTTGCACTGATAGTTTGTCTAAGTCTATCTTCTTTAATAATTCTTCAAATGCTTCTGCTCCCATTTGTGCTTTAAATGAGCCTTTTCCATATTTTTCTTCTGCTTCATGATATTCTTTTTCGTTAAGTATTTGACATTGTTCTAGTCCTGTGTCTTTTTTGTCTATTACAATGTATGATGCAAAGTATATTACTTTTTCTAGGTTTCTTGGTGATATATCAAGCATTAATGCAATTCTGCTTGGTATTCCTTTGAAGTACCATATGTGTGCAACTGGTGCTGCAAGTTCTATGTGTCCCATTCTTTCACGTCTTACTTTTGCTTTTGTTACTTCTACTCCACATCTGTCACATACTATTCCTTTATATCTTACTCTTTTGTATTTACCACAATGACATTCCCAGTCTTTTGTTGGTCCAAATATTCTTTCACAGAATAGTCCATCTTTTTCTGGTTTTAATGTTCTGTAGTTGATTGTTTCTGGCTTTTTTACTTCCCCTTTTGACCATTCTCTTATTTTTTCGTCTGATGCAATTCCTATTTTTAATTTGTTAAAAATATCTAATTCGTCCACTACTTTTCCCCCTCTTTAATAGGTTTACAATTTCGCTTTGCTCAATTGCATAAGTTATCTTCTAAAACAGATTTTAAAGACTTTCCACTGCTCGAACAATTCCTTTTGGTCGCTTTTTTTCTTTTTAGAATTTATTTAGTTACTATTTTTTATTTCATTTTACTCAATAATATCTTCATCATTATCAATATTATCACTAGCCAAGTCACTGTCAAATAATAATTCGTCTCCATCGTCATCTAAGCCTTCAAATAGTTCATCACTATCATCTTCTATAGAATCATCATCTTCATATAACATATCATCCTCTGTTGCTTCTTCTACATAGCCATCTAAATCTCCATCAGCAATTACTTCTTCTTCAGCTAATAATTTTTTCTCTTGTTCTGGGTCGTATTCTATACCTTCTTCAATATTTTCTTTTAATTCTAATTCTTCGTTATTATCAGAATATAATCTAACATTTAATCCTAAAGATTGTAATTCCTTAACCAATACTTTAAAGCTCTCTGGAACTCCTGGTTCTGGAACATTTTCTCCTTTTACAATTGCTTCATAAGTTTTTACTCTTCCAACAACATCATCTGATTTTACAGTTAACATTTCTTGTAATGTATATGATGCTCCATATGCTTCTAGTGCCCAAACTTCCATTTCTCCAAAACGTTGACCACCAAATTGCGCTTTACCTCCTAAAGGTTGTTGTGTTACTAAAGAGTATGGTCCAGTTGAACGAGCATGTATTTTATCATCTACTAAATGGTGAAGTTTTAACATGTACATAACACCAACTGTAATTGGTTTATCAAATGGTTCACCTGTTCTTCCATCATAAAGTACCATTTTTCCATCTTCACTCATGTTAGCTTCTTTTAATACTTCTTTAACATCTTTTTCTGTTGCTCCATCAAATACTGGTGTAGCCACTTTCCATCCTAAGGCTTTTGCTGCTCCACCTAAGTGAACTTCTAGCACTTGACCTAAGTTCATACGTGAAGGAACTCCTAGTGGGTTTAATAAAATGTCAATTGGTGTACCATCTGGCATAAATGGCATATCTTCTTCAGGTAAAACTCTTGAAATAACACCTTTATTCCCATGACGTCCAGCCATTTTGTCACCTACAGAAATTTTTCTTTTTGTTGCTATATAACATCTAATTATTTGATTTACACCTGGTCCTAATTCATCTGAGTTGTCTCTTGTAAAGATTTTAACATCTACTATTGTTCCTGCTTCTCCATGTGGTACTCTTAATGATGTATCTCTTACTTCTCTTGCTTTTTCTCCAAATATCGCTCTTAATAGCCTTTCTTCCGCTGTTAAGTCTGTTTCTCCTTTTGGTGTAACTTTACCAACTAAAATATCTCCAGGTCTAACTTCTGCACCTATTCTTATAATTCCATTTTCGTCTAAGTCTTTTAATGAGTCATCTCCAACATTTGGAATATCTCTTGTAATTTCTTCTGCACCTAGTTTTGTATCACGACATTCACAATCATACTCTTCTATATGAATTGATGTAAATGCATCCTCTTTTACTAATTTTTCGTTTATTAAAATAGCATCCTCGTAATTGTATCCTTCCCATGTTGAAAAGGCTACCAATACGTTTTTACCTAGTGCCATTTCTCCATTTTGTGTTGCTGGTCCGTCTGCAATACTATCACCTTTATTTACTTTTTCTCCAGCTTTTACAATTGGTTTTTGGTTAATACATGTTCCACCATTTGTTCTTTTAAATTTACGTAATTTATGTGTAACTGTCTTACCATTTTTATATTTTACTGATATAGCGTCTCCTGTTACTTTTTCAATAACACCATCATCTTCTGCTAATACTAATATTCCAGAGTCTTTTGCTGCTCTATATTCTATACCTGTTCCTACTATTGGACTTTCTGTAATCATTAATGGTACTGCTTGACGTTGCATGTTAGCACCCATTAATGCTCTTTTTGCATCATCATGCTCTAAGAATGGTATCATTGCTGCTGCAACAGATACTAATTGTTTTGGTGAAACATCTACATATTGAACTTTGCTATTTTCTACTTCTATAATTTCGTTTTTATATCTTACTCTAATTCTTTCATTTACAAATTTTCCATTTTGTTCTACTGGTTCAGATGCTTGGGCAATGATGTAATTATCTTCTATATCTGCACTCATATATTCAACTATATCTGTTAATTTATGTGTTTCTGGATCTACTTTCCTGTATGGTGTTTCTATAAATCCATATTCGTTAATTTGCGCAAATGATGAAAGTGCAGAAATTAATCCAATGTTTGGTCCTTCTGGAGATTCTATTGGACATAATCTACCATAGTGAGTATAGTGTACGTCACGAACCTCAAATCCAGCTCTTTCTCTTGTTAGTCCACCAGGTCCTAATGCTGAAATTCTTCTTTTATGTGTTAATTCTGAAAGTGGGTTTGTTTGATCCATGAATTGTGATAATTGTGAACTTCCAAAGAATTCTCTTATTGCTGATGTTATTGGTTTTGTATTGATTAGTGTTTGTGGTGTTACAACGTCTAAGTCTTGTATTGTCATTCTTTCACGTACTACTCTTTCTAGTCTTGTTAAACCAATTCTAAATTGATTTTGCAATAATTCTCCTACACAACGAATTCTACGATTTGCTAAGTGGTCAATGTCATCTGGTTCTCCTAATCCATGTGAGATATTTAATAAGTAGTTTATAGAAGCTATCATATCTTCTGTTGTAATAGTTTTTGGAACTAATTCTTCTATTCTTTCTTCTAATGCTTTTGGTAAATCTTTTTCTTCAGTATTGTCTATAATATTTTTTAATACATTATAATTTACTAATTCTTTTATATGTAATTTGCTTAAATCTATATTTGGTAATATACTGTATATATTTACTGTACTATTTCCAATAATTCTAATTTTCCTGTCTGCAAGCATTATGTCTACAACGTTTATTCCAGAATTTTGTATTGCTTCTGCTACTTCTTCTGTTATTATTTCTCCAGCTTGTACAAAAACTTCGCCTGTTTCGCTATCTACTATGTCTTCTGCTGACACTTTTCCTTTTATTCTTAATGCTAAGTTTAATTTTTGATTAAATTTGTATCTTCCTACTTTTGCTAAATCATATCTTCTGTTGTCATAGAATAGCCCATTAAATAGGTTTCTTGCAGCATCTACTGTTGGTAGTTCCCCTGGTCTTAATTTTTTGTAAATTTCTATTAATGCTTCGTCTTGGTCTTTTATTGTGTCTTTTGCAATTGTTGCTGTTATCATTTCTTCATCGCCAAATAATTCTCTTATTTGGTCATCTGTTATTATTCCTATTGCTCTTAATAGTGTTGTTACTGGAACTTTTCTTGTTCTGTCAACACGTACATAGAATATGTCATTTCCGTCTGTTTCGTATTCTAACCATGCTCCACGTAATGGCATAACTGTTGATGTGTATGTTTTCTTTCCTGTTTTGGTGTCAAATTCTTCTGCATAGTAACATCCTGGTGAACGTACTAACTGACTTACTACAACTCTTTCTGCTCCATTTATTACAAATGTTCCACTTTCTGTCATTAGTGGAAAATCTCCTAAGTATATTTCTTGCTCTTTGATTTCTCCTGTTTCTCTATTGATTAATCTTACTTTTACGTGTAATCTTGTAGAATATGTTGCATCTCTTTCTTTTGCTTCTTCTACTGAATACTTTGTTTTTTCTTCCATGTAGTAATCGAAAAATTCTAGCACTAGGTTTCCAGAATAGTCTTCAATTGGTGAAATGTCTTTTAGTACTTCTCCTAGTCCTTCTTCTACAAACCAGTCATATGAGTCTTTTTGTACTTTAATTAGGTTTGGCATTTCAATGTAATCACCAACTTTTGCAAAGTCTTTACGAGATGTTTTCTCATATTGAATTTCTTTTAACTTCAAAAAAATCACTCCTAAAATTATATTAAGCAGATGCTTAAGTTCTAGAATAATGCTATTCGCATTGACTTAGAATTTAAGTATGCAAATTTTTGATTTGCATTTATTGATTTTTAAATTTTTAAAAGAAGTCCTTCTTAAATTTAATTTGATTTCTAAGGATTTTTAATTTGTCTGCTCTTACAAATTAACCATCTTTAGGTCATTTTGAACTTAATTCCTCTTCTTTTAATTTTTACCTTTGAATTATTAATTAAAATTTCATGATGCAAAATTAACTTGTTTATAAAATTAACGGCAATAAAAGAGCTGTTGAACTTTTTTAATTTTTCAACTGGCTCTAAGCTTTATTTATTTTTAATAATAAATTTTGTATTTAATTTTTATCACCCTTATTTTTTTATTACCAATTTGGTACTATCTCTTTTTGTAAAAGTCCATGCAATTGTATCATATTTTATAGGCTTGTGTCAAGGTTTTTTGAATTTTTTTCCAATGTGTGCCATTTGTGGACAGAGATGATGACTTGGGGCACAGAGGAAAAATCATGATGACCCATTAGGACAGAAAATTTTGACAATAACAATATTATTTTAATTAGCGCGAGAAGGTTTATAATTCTATTTTTTTTGAACGATTCCGGGGTAACCGTTCAAAAATTCTTAGAAAAGTTTTAAAAACTTTTCTTTAGAATTTTTAGAATGGGAAAGTAGACAAAAAAATATAATTATAAACCTTTGGGAGCGAGCAGTTAATTTGAATTATTGTCAAAATTTTCTGTCCTAATGGGTCATCATGATTTTTCCTCCATCCCCCAAGTTATCATTCCTTAGTTCTCAATAATACAAAAGAAGGAATTCTGAAATAGAATCTCCTCCTTTGTATTATAGTATTAAACATTATTATAAAACATATTTTTTAATATAGTACACACCTGTTCCAAATGTCAACAACATTGTTACTGTTAATAATCCATACATTACAAATTCATATCCTGTTTTAATTGATAGTATAAATACTGCTTTGCCAGTGTCATTTTTACTATTTACCTCTATATCATTTGATATAAATGTTGCATAATTTACCATTGAGCCTGGACTTTGTTTGCTTCCATCATATTTTAATATAATTGTAGCCTCTCTACTTTCTCCTGGTTCTAGCACTGCATTTTCTAATGAGTATAAAATAATATCTCCATTTTGAATCCAATTTTTATTTTTTGGTAAATCAATAGTTAAATTATTTGGCACATTATCTTGAATATAATTAACTACACCTGGTTCTGTTCCCACATTTGTAACAATTATCTTATATTCCAATTGTAAACTTAAGTATGGTAATCTACTTGCCTTTACTTCTAACTTAGTTGATTTATTTGTTTTACCAATGCTAAGCACTGACTTTTCATTTGTATCAGAATAAAATTGAGTGATACTTGTCAAATACTTTTTAGTTTCAATATCAAATCCTTCTGTTTGATTTTTATTATTGCTATTATACTTATTACCTGAAGAATTTTTATCTGTAGTATTAGTTGTACTTGTATTTGTATTGTTTTTATTTGTACTGTTTGTGTTTTTATTTTCATTAGTTGTATTGTTTGCACCTATTCCATTTGTACTATTTGTAGTATTTTTATTTGTACTATTTATATCTGTATCATTAGAGTTTGTATTATTTGTATTGTTTGTATTATTTTCATTGTCATCAGATTTTGATTTATTAGTTATATAAATTAATACTTCTCCACCTTTCACTTCTACTTTAATGTTACTTCCTGATTTTACTTTAGCTTCTTTTATTATCATTTTGCCGTCTACCTTTTTGAATGTAATTTGTACTACTTTTTCTTCTGAGTCTAATTTATAACCTTCTGGTGCTTCAGTCTCTTTTATTTTATACTCTACAACTTTTTCTGTATTAGGTAAATCTATTCCATTGAATTCAATTACACCATATTTGCTTGTAGATATTTCTTGTGTTTTTCCATCTGGTAATATTATTTTAAATGTTGCTGGTTTTGTTATAGCTTTACCATCTTTATCTACTTTTGTAATACCAACTGAGTATTTTCCTTCTTCTAGCCCTTGTTTTTCGTCTATAAATTCTACCATTGTTCCTCTTCCAGAATCAATTACACTAGTTGTTACATTGCTTCCTGAGATAATCTCTGCTTTTGTTATTGTCATAACATCATCTACTTTAGCAAATGTAAATTCTAATATCTTATATTCTGAATCCAATTTGTATCCTTCTGGTGCTACTATCTCTTGTATTACATATGAGTATTTTCCTTCTTTAGTTGGAGTAGCAATATCTTCAATTACAATTCTTCCTTCTTTATCTGTAGCTGCTTTTACTTTTTGACCATTTTCAAGTGTTATTTCAAATTTAGCTGACTTTGTTATTGGTCTCTTATATTTATCTAATTTAACTAATGTAATACTATATTTGTCTTTGTTTATTGGTGCTTCATTTGTACCTTCTTCGTTTTTAATATTAATTGAAATACTAGAATCGCTATTTTGTGTTATTTTTGCGTTTTCTCCTACAATTTCAGCACTTTCAATTTTTAATTTAGTTTCTGCTCCTGTAGTTGTTACATCTTTAACAAATTTAATTTTTAATGTCTTTTCTGTTCTATCTAATTTATATCCTTCTGGTGGCATTATTTCTTGAATTTTATACTCTATAGTTCCTTCTTCTGATGGCATTTTTAATTTTCTTAAGTAGATTTTACCATCTTCTGTTGGAATATATTGTTCTTTTCCATCTGGTGCAGTAATTTTGAATATTGCATCACCTGTAATTGTTTTCTCATCTTTGTCTACTTTGGTAATATCTATTTTAAATTCATCTTTGCTTAGAATGTCATCTTCTGCTATATTTCCAACTCTTATTGCAAATACATTTTTTCCAATCTTTAATATAGAACTATAATCTCCAGATATTTTTTCAGCACTCTTAATATATCTATTTTCTTCTTCATCTTTTTCGATTACTACTCTATATTTTATTGGTGAAGGATCATTTTCATATCCTGTTGGAGTTTGTCTTTCTTTAATTTCAAAGATATATGTTCCAGGTTCTTCTGGTAATTTTGTTCCTAATTTTGTTACTCTACCAGTATTGTCTGTTTTTAAATTCTCTATTACTTGTTTAAATTCTAGACTTTCTGTTGTTTCACTAACATCACTAGCTGATTTTTCACTAGACTCTATTTCTGTGCTTGCTTCTGTTTCTTTTTCTGTCTCTCCCTCTGTACCTGGTTCTTTATCTCCATCTGGTTTTACTTCTGTATCTGGTTCTTTGTCTCCATCTGGTTTTACTTCTGTATCTGGTTCTTCTGTAACAGATTCGTCTTTAGTTATTTCTATATCAAATGTAGCACTATTATTTTCTATCATCTTGTTTGTTGTAGTATCTATTTTGTCTATTGTTAATGCATATGTGTTATCAGAAAAATTATTTACTGGCTTTAAATATATAACTTGATTTTCTTGATCAATATCTATATTAAGTTCTGCATTTAACTTTTTAATTTCTCCTGTTGCTTCATCTCTACTTAATACCACATGCATAGTATATGGATTTGCTTTGTATCCTTCTGGTACAGGATTAACTTCTGTTAATTCAATTTTAATTAGTCCATGACCACTATAATAATTACTTGTAATAACACCATCTATATTTGTTATTGAATTCCACTCTTTGCTCTTTCCAAATTCTTCATCTAGTTTTATTTTAAATTCAACACCTGGTATTAAATCTGGATATAAATCATCTACAACATTGTGTTTTTCTACTACTATTTTATAGTCTTTTACAATTGGTCTATTAAATACTTTTAAGTCTATTTTTCTCTTTCCTATACATTTTTGTAACATTTCGTTGCTTACATCTGTATAATTGCTTAACAATTCACATTCTTTAATATATCCATCTAGTCCATATAGCACATAAATTTGTATATCTTCTAATTGTTCATATCCTTCCATTTTATTTTCATGTATAGTATATACTACACCTTTTTGTGCTAAAGCTTCTCCTATAGATTCTGATGTCTTTCCATCTTGTCCTGTTGGTCTAGTATCAACATTTAGGTCTGTTGCTTTATGCTCTGTTGCTGTTAATATTTCTGATGTCACTTTAAATGTTGCTCCACTAATTGTTTCTTCTTTTTTATTTCCAGCAGAATCTTTTACTGTTTTTACTTTTGTAATATTTAATGTCACTCTACTTTCATTTTTAACAACAATTGTTATTTCTCTTGCACTTTCATTCACACTAACTTCTAATCCATCTCTATTCTCTATTGTAGCTTTTAGCAAATCGTCGCTACTTCCATTAGGATTGCTAACAAAACTTGTTGTTAATTCTACTATACCATTTGTTCTTTGTGTTCCCGCAGCATATCCATCTTTAAATCCTACTTGGTCTATATTAATGTAAATTTTTCCATCTTTAGTTATTTTATCAGTTTTATTAATTCCTCTTTCAACAACTACTTTTGAATCTAAATTTTCATCTCCATAATATTTACCATCTGTACATAAGTTTTGTGTAACACCACCTGTACGTAATGTTAATGTTTGGTTAGCGCCATCTTTTACTTCGACATCAAATTTTGAACCATTTATTCTCTTACCTGTTGTTGCATCTTCTGATACTACTTTTACTTTATAACCACTTGTAGTACCATTTCCAACTATAAATAACATATTTCTACAATTTGATTTTTCTGTATCTGTTTTATTTTCACTTTTATATTGTAATATTGTTTGTGTTCTTAAAGCACTATCTGAATTAGGTTTTATACTCACTATTTTTCCATAAATATCATATACAACTGTTACCTTTTGTGGAGGCATAATAATTGTATAAACATCAGCAGGATCTGGCTTTGTTAACTCTGTTATAGTATATTCTATTGTTGTATTTTTAATTGGTGAACCTAAGTCAAAATACAATTTTCCATCATTACCAGTTATATTGTTTTTCTCAGTTGTAATTATATCTATTACACCTGTATTTAAGTCTTTAGCTGTAATTTCAAATTTTACACCTTTTAATGCAGCTTTTGTATTTAAATCTTGATTTAACAATGTTAATTCTAGCATTGGTTCATTTTTAAACACTACTTCTATTGTTCCATAACTTTCGTCAACTTTTACAACAGCTGTTTTTCCTGTGGTAGCATCTAATTGCACATTATAAATCTTTTCTGTTGGTATTACTGATGTTCCTGGTGTAATTACATAATCATTCATGCTTCCAGTATCTAATACTAATTTATATGCTCCTGTGGCTGCTTTTTTTATTTCTAGTGTAATATTATTTTTAGTATCTCTTCTGTAACCTTCACCAATAGTTCTTTCTGCGATTACAATTTTAAAGTTTCCACTATTAGTCAATTTTCTAATTGCTGTTTTTCCATTTGTATCTGTTTGTGATAATTTTTTAACTTCACCATCTATTGTAACGTCATATGTAGTTCCTTCTATTCCTAGTCCAGCATATGTAGAATCTTCATCTTTTACAATTAAATCATATGAATTATTATTTGGTACTTTTAAGTTCATATGCACATATTTGTTATCCAATTTTGCTATGTTAGTATTTCCTCTTGCATATATGTCGTATGACAATTTACTATCATTATTCAACTCTAGCCAACTAGTAATTCCTCCATCAGGGGCATAGACAACTCTTATTACCAAATCTTGCATTCTTCTAAATGAATCTGGTTGATTTACTTCATGTATTGTATATGTTACTACTCTACCAGATGCTGTTTCTATAAATGTATCTATTTTTCCTACTGCTAAACCATTTACGTTAGTGTTTATAGTTCCAGCGTCGTGTGTTCTTCCGTTTTCTTCTACTGTTACTTTAAATTGGACATTTTGTAATGGTGCTTTAGTTAATTCATTATATTTTGTTATTCCAAGTTTTACATCTTCTGGCATATTGTAAACTTGTAATCTTGCTGTATGTGTATTTCTAAATACATTTAAATCAGTATCTAACAATTTTGCATATTCTTGACTATTGCTATCTGTTAAAATTGGAATATCTACAGCTCTTCCTGTTTCATCATATGTTACTGTAAACTTAATTGGTGCTTTTAACATATAATATCCAGATGCTTTTGTTTTTTGAGTTATTGTATATGTAATTGTTTCATTTGGATACACTGGTCCTACATATGTTGAAATAGATCCTGTACTATTTGTAACTAAATTTCCAACTCCAACGTCTCCTTTATTGTTTGTAAATATTAATTCTACATTTTCTAATTTTATATTATTATAGAATTTATCTAACATTTGTAATTCAATAGCTAATTTTGGTTCATTTGTAATTGTTATTTCAAAATCTTTAATTACAGTATTATTTAAACTTCTTGCTTCTGCACATTTGTAATTAACTGTTACATATTTTTCTGTAAAGCTATCTGCTGGTTTTACACTCTTAACTGTACCATCCATGTTGTATGATACTTTTATTTTTAAATTATTACCTGGTGCAATATATCCATCTGGTACTCCTACTTCTGATAATGTATATTCTACTGTTTTACCTGCTAACATTCTTCCTGCTACTTGTGGTGTCTGACTTGCAGTATTAATTATAAATTCTTCACCATTAGTAATACTAGAGTCAACATCTGATGTTATCTTAAATTTAGCCGCTAAGTTAATTGTATTATCATATCTATCTACTTTATTAATTTGTAATCCAAGTGTTCTTTCCATTTTGAATATAAGTTTTAATTCTGTAGTTCCATAACAGCTTTCATCAATATATGCATTTTCATCATTAAATGTATTTCTACTTAATACTTTAGCAGAAGCTATTTTTCCTTCTGAATTGTATGTTACCTCAACTTCTATCGTTGTGTCTTCACTTGATTGTAAATATCCTTCTTTTAAATTTGAAGCTTTTATCTTGTATACTGCTGAACCATTATCTATATTAGCTCCCCAATATGTCCAATCTGTATATCCATTAGTATTTGTATAGAAATCATATTTTGTTCTATATTCATATGATGTATTGCTAACTTCTGTAGGATTTAAATATGGGTCAAATTTAACACCTTCCATTCCTACATGGCTTATACTATCTTCTGCTTTAGCAGTTACTGTAATTCTTGGTGCATATTCAATTGTTAAATCAACATGATGTTTATTATCATTTATACTATCACCTTTATTTACAATTAATGTACTTAAAAATCCGCTCTTTATATTGTTATGAGATACTTCTGAACCTATCCAACTTTCTACTACTTCACCAGCTGCATTATATTTTACACATATTGTACCAATTAGTTCATTTCTTGATTCATAATAATGTCTTGGTCTATATTTTTGATATCCACTAGGTTCTGCTTGTTCATATATATAGAATGTTCTTACTTTATAATCACTTCCATTTAAATCCTTTGCTTCTGCCTCTATTGGTGCACATCCTTTATAAGTATAATCTTTATATAATTTGCTAGAGTCAATTGGAGCAATTTCTGAACTACTATAATATTGGTCATAAGATGTTCCAGTGTTAATACCTATATAACCTGCTGATACTTCTTCTTCTGGAGTTATATTTCCTGTACGATCTGATGTTGAAATTACAAATTTTTCTCCAGATACAGGTTGTTTAGTATATTTATCTTGTACATGTAAAGACATTTCAACCATTGGATAATATCTTATTGTTATATCTATAGTGTTTCTTGTATGAGTAATTTTTAAATATCTTGAGTCTGCATTATATCCTCCAATTTCTTCGTTTCGTCCACCCCAATTATGAGGTGCTACATCTATAACACTTCCTTCGTCATTAAATGTTACATTAAATAACATATGATATCTAATACTTTGATATGTACTAAAATATGCTTGGTTTCCTACATAATATTTATCTGGTTTTGTTATTTCATCAACTCTTAATACTCTAGTTCCTGCTGGTTCTTCATATAATCCTAAATTTGCAATATCTTCTCCATGTGCACCAGTTGTTGTTGTTTGTATTCCTAAGTTAGTATTAGATGTAACTTGTCCACTAGCCATTCCATTAGATGCAAGTGTTGCTTGATATTTTGAATCTTTTGCATATTTTGATGTAGTTAAATATGCATTATATTCTCCTATTTCCAATCTTTTATTTCTGTCATATGCATCTTCAACAGTTATATGAATTTGAATTTCATCACTTGGCTTATTGTATAATGTTAAGTCAACTTGGAAATCATCTGCATTGCTACTAACAATGTCCATATCTCCTGATATCTTTTTAACTATAGGTTCTCCAGTAGTAGAATCTACTGCCATTTTTCCTGTAGAATCATATTGTATTTCCAATATAATTATTTCGTCTGGCCAATCATATCCAATAGCTTTTCTTGTTTCTTTTATTGTATATTCTATTGTTTTGTTAGCCAATGTTTTGTCCATATGTGCAACTGCGTTTCCTGCTTCATCTGTTGTTACTCTATCTACATCTATTTTTACTAATTTTTTAACTTGTTCTAATATGTCATTTACTGTAAATTGTGTAGTTTTTCCTTCACTAATTAATACATTAATTACTTGTAAATTAGTAATATTTTTAATTAAAGTATTACTTTGACCTTTTTTCAATAGTCCTAAATCAATTAATCTATTTATTTTATCTGTTCCATTTACTCCTGCAATAACATTGTCATATTGTTCTTTTGTAATAGCTCCTACTTTATCTAATTCATTTAGGTATTCTTCTACTACAATTTCTTTTCTAATTTCAAGAACATCATCTTGATTAATTTTTAGTCTTTCAATTACTTCTCCTAGGTAATCGTCATCTGTCATAGTACCATTACCTATAATTAATTCATTTTTGTCTTCTTCTGTAAGTCCAGTTAAGGTATCTTTTAATACTCTCGCTGTTATTTCAAAGTCAACATCTTTTAGTGGAATGTTTGAATCTTCTTTGTCAACTTTGTGTATACTTAATTTTTCTAATACATTGCTTTGTATTGTAATATCTACTCTAAATAAATCTTCTGGGTTCACTTCTGCACTAGCATCTTCTGGAATCGTAAAGCTTGTCACATCATCTCTTTTTAAGATGTTTGCACTTGTTACATATCCATCTTCATCAAAGAATACTTCTATTTGTGTAGAAATATATAATGATTGATAATTAGGTGCTGGTGATATTTCTTTAATTGTATAAACAATAGAATTATCAAATACTGTTCTGTCTAAATGTGCTTTTCCTATACCATCATCTCCAGTTACAACATTATTGTCTCCTGTTTTAATTGAAGATGTTACTTGGTAAGTTGTTCCTGCTAATTTTTTGGTGTTATCTTGTCTGTCTACGTTTTCTATGTTGAATATCATTTCTGGATAGCTAAATATTTCTATTGTAACAATTCCTTTATCATTTCCACGATATCCATAACTTGCTGATGTAGAAGGTTGTATTTTTCCTACACTAACAAATCTATTATCTGGTACTACTAATTCTGCTGATAATATTTCTCTATTTTCTCCATATTCTACATCTATCTCGAAATCTTCTATTTTTGCATAACCTTTTGCTGCTTTTGTTTGTTTTATTGTATATCTTATTATTTGTGACGTTCCAAATTTTCCTCCATATGCTAAACCTTTACCGTTACTTCCTGTAGTTGCTTGTCCTAATGTTACATTTGTTGCACTTATTACATCAAATTCTGCACCTTGTAATTTAACACTATGGTCAAAATATCTTGAGTTTTCAAATGTAACTGGTACTGTAGGTTCTACATATACTCTCAATTTTACTGTTTTTCCTGTTGCACTTACTACTGCTACATCACTATTATTTGTAGTTACTGGTGAAGTTGTATCTATGTTTCCATTTGCATCATATACCACTGTAAATGTTAAATTATCTAATCCTATATATTTACCTTCACCAATATTTTGTACTAAACTATAAGTTTCTACACCATTTGTTAATACATATTTTACATCTGCTTTTATAACTCTAGAGTCCAATTTTCCTTCATATAATCCTAGTGAGTTTTTTACTGAATATCCAATATCTGTTGTTATAACTTGATTACTGAATTTGTCTACAGTTTCAATTTCCACTTTTAATGGATCTTGTTTTTCCATAACCATTTTTATTTCAATATCTGTTATTATGTTTCCTCTTGAGTCTTTTTTATTTGTTGTTACAAACCACCAGTCACCTGGAGTAGTTCCATTTGTTACATAATGTGGATCTGTTTGCCCAGCTAAAGTTGCAATTGTATCTACTTCGTTTTCATCTGTAAAGTAAACTTGTACTTTAATTGAATCTTTTACTTTTTTGTAGTATGTTCCTGCTTGACTGTTTTCAATTGTATATGTTACTGGTGAAGTTTTATCATCATATCTTCCTCCAACTTTTTGTGAAACTTGTCCTTTAGCATCTGTTGCATTTGTTATTTTATGAGACCCTTTGCTAGTATCTATGCTAAATTTAGCATTAGGTACTACTTCTGCTGAATTTTTATTGTCTATAGCATCTATTTGTATATTAAATATATCTTCTCTAGCATCAAACATTTCTAAACTGTATACACTTTGAACAGCTCCACTTGCTAATACTATTGATAGTCCTTTATGTAATGCAACTTTAGATTTAACTTTAGCATTTGTAGTTGAATCTACTTCTAATGTAACTTCATTTGTGTATTCGTCTATTTCTTTTGCTTTTAGTACAATTGTACCATCTATTTTTGAATATCCCATTGGTGCTTTTTTCTCTGTTATATATATTTTTGAGTCTAATGGTACATATAAACCATTATATTCTATATCATCTGTTACTTCAAGGTCTGTATTTATTAGCTTACTTCCATCTGGTCTTTCTACTATTATATCAAATGTAGAACCATATAATATTGAACTATCATCTAATCCTTTTTTGATTAAGTCTAATGATAAATTACCAGTTGAACCATAATCTGCATATATTAATAATGATACATTTGTCTCATATCCATTGTTTGTTTGTGTTGAAGAGAATTGTCTTCCTCCATTAAATGGAATTAATATTTGTCCTTGATAAATTTCTACTCCAGTACATTCAATTTCATTTTTATCATTATATACAAATGTTAATTTTAATTTTACTTCGTTTCTTTTGTTAACTTTTATGCCTACTATATATGTTGAACTTACACCTTCAAAATCTTTTACTTTTAATCCATTTAATTGGGCATTTCCCATTGTTAATTCGTTTGTAGAACTTACAAGTTTTTTGTTTAATCTTTCATTTGTTTCTGGATCTACTATACTTGGATAACTTAATACATTACCATTTATTTCTTCTCTTTCTATACTTGTAATTTCTAATTGTGTACCACCAATTGCTGCTCTTGGTTCATCTTGAGTAATTGTTGTAATAGATAAGTTAAGTAAAATGTCATCAAGTGTTTTCTTTCTATTTGTATGATGATATACAATTGTATTACCTGAAATAGTAGCATATTTTGTAAGTCCTGAGTCTGATGGTAATACTTCAGTTGGTGTGTGTATAATTGTATTATCTGTAATATTTACTGCTATTTCTTGTGGTACTACATCAGCTTTATAGTGTTGTGCTGATTGTGTTTGTGTAGCTGTAATATTTATTAAGTTAGTTGTTTCTCTGTCTATAAATAAACGTGTTGATATTCTACCACTTGCATCTGTTGGTCTTGCTTTAATAGTTTTTATAAATTCTCCTGCTCTAATTTCAATGTCATATATTGAATTTCCAATACCAGCATTTGTTTGTGCATCTCTTAATTGTATTTCAAATAAGTAAGAATTTGCTGCTTCTATTGTTAAATGTGTTCTTACAAAAGCTGTATGTAATGTATTGTAATCATCAGATTCCACTTTTGATTCAATAAGGTCAATTGGTCCATCTACATTGTTTGCACCGCAAATATATTTGTTTCTATCAAATTCCACATTAAATTTTAGTGTTTCAAATGGACTGTATCCATATGGTACATTTATAGCTTCTACTTTATAGCTATAGCTTCCTTGTTCTTCATCATCAACTATAAATTCTGCCACTCCATTTTCATTAGTTGTAACATTTGCATATTCTTTACCTGTTACAGTATTAGTTAATTTTAATTCTGCACCTGATATGTAGTATAGTGGATTTCCATTTCCATCTACATCATCTTTGTCTACTAATTCTACTTTTACTACATTTCTTTCCCCTCTTAATTTTGTTTTTAAATTAAGAATTACTTTGTCATTATTAGAGTCTGCTATTACATCTAAGTTGTTTGGTGTCTTAGTTGCAATTTGGTTTACTCTATTATCTAATCTTTGTATTAATATTTCATTACTTGTAGGATCTTTTGCATATCCTGTTGCTGGTGAATTTTCTGTTACCTTTATTGTTACATATCCTGTACCTGGTAATGTTAGGTTAATTTTTCCCCCATCAGATGTAATGTTTTTAGCATAGTTGTATGTTGCTCCATTATAGTCAATTACTGTTATACTATAATCTGCTCCATCAACTCCATTTCCTGTTTTGTCATCTGTTAAGTTTAGTTCAAAATTAAATCCATTTGTAAGAACACTTTCATTTCCTATATTTACAACTGCATGACTAGGACTAACTAATTCTGCTGTTACATTATTATTGTATACTTTTTTAATTTCTAATATATTTCCCATATTGTCAAACTTAATTCTTAATGTTACATTTCCCATAGAAGAATATCCTGGTAATTCTGTCATTTGTGACAAAATGTATTCATATGTTTGTTCTGATGATGGTGTCATAATTGTTGGTTTAAATATTAATTTTCCATTACTATCTGTTTTTCCATATAATGCTTTCATTTCATATTTATTATTTACTATTGGTTGAATTAATCTAAATTCTACTCCTTCTAATGGTATTGTAGAATTATTTAATTCTGTTAGGTTGACTTCTAAGTCAAATTTTTGTGTTTCAATTGGAAATTCGAAGTCTACAATTCTTCTGTCGTCATCTACTCTATAATTTAATCCATCTGCATCTACAATTTCTATTACTCTTCTTCCTAAATAGTCATTGTTTATTTTTATCGTTCTTGGTGATATTTCACTTGAATATCCTATAATGTTAACTTGTGGTCTTATTTGATATTCTATTGTATCTAATCTTTTTAATTTATTAATTGTTATATATCCAAAATCGTCTGTCGTTAAAGTAGTTACTTTATCACTTCCAGTTTCTGAGAAATTGAACACTACACCTTTAACAGGTATATTGCTATTTTCTGAACTTACTGCTTTTATTCTAACTGAATATGTCTCGCAAACTGTAAATTTAGGTCCTTCTGTTTTTTCAATATCTAATGTTTTTGGATTTTTTCTCATACTATATGATAAATTTACACTTTCTGCTGAATACCAATCTCTATATAAAATATTTCTATCAATTTCTTTGTTTGCTTTTAATTTTAATTTATATTTTAAAGTAGCATGTGTTTTTACTATAGTTGGTGGTGTCCATATAAATCCGTTTTCTGTCATTGAAACATTTTCCTTATTTACTATTGATATATCAAAATATTCCAAAACATTTTCTGTGAAAGTATTTGTAACATGAACATTTGTAAGACTCTTTATTATATAGTCAACTGCAACATCAGCATTGCTAACAAGATCATCAAGCATATACATTAAACCATATGTAGGAGATTCTTGTGTTCCAATTATATTATTTGTAATTCCAGCAGTAATAGTAACTATATTAATATTTTCATCTTTTAGGTGATCATATTCTTCTTTTACCATATCTGTAGAATCTGTAATAATAATAATTGTTCTTATAGCAGTTGTATCTGTTAAATCAAAACTATTATATGCACTATTTATTCCATCTTTTAAGCTCTTTGTACTCGTAAAAGATACACTATTTATAGAACCATTAACAGCACCTAGAGCATTATTCCTAAGTGATACCCAAACTCCATCATTAGTTGAAAAAGACACACTTGCTGCATTGCATAATCCATTAGCCATATTTCTTGCAACTTGTCTTACATCATTTATGTCTGCATTCTCCCCCATTGAATATGAGTTATCCAACAAAATAGCAATTTGGTCATTGTTCTTTTCTGCTTTATTTCTAACCTCAATTTGATACGTTAACTCTTTATCATTTGACTCTTCCTCTATAATTGTCTGTTTAATTATTGCTTCTTCTGTCTCTTTCTCTTTCTCTTTTTCAATTATATCTATAGCATACTCGTTTCTTAAATCTGCATTAACAAATGAAAAAAACAATGCAGTAGCTATACCTATAATTATTGTCACAAATATTGTTCTAATCCAATACTTTCTTTTGTCTTTCATACTACTTTCTCCTTTTTTTCTTTTTTATCATTTTAAATATAAAAAATTTCAAAAAAATAATCAATATCAGTTTTTTTCCAATTTTATTTTTTGACATTTTTCGTCTTCTTTCCTTCTACGGAACTTACTTTTGCTATTTTTCTATATCTTTTTTTAAGTTTCTATTACATTATTGTTTCAAATTTCTATTTTTAAATAATAATTTTCGCCCTAATGCTACGGAGGAACGATAATTTTGGGATGGAGAAAAAAATCGTTACAATTCACAGCTTATCTATATGTTATAAGTCTCAAATTATTGTTATATAAATATTTATTAAAATTCGAATGCAACTGGAAAATATTTAGAAATTCTTATTCCATAAAATGAGGGATGTTCAAGGCAAAACCAT